>JAZPZR010000078.1:0-27510 GCA_045544795.1 Eubacteriales bacterium | reverse complement strand
TGCCTGCGGCACAAATGAAAGGAATGGTCATAATATGAAATACGTTGTAATGCTGTGCGACGGCATGGCAGATTATCCTGTAGAGGAACTTTCGGGTAAAACACCGCTTGAGGCGGCAAACACACCCAATATGGACTTTCTTGCAAAAAACGGTGCGGTCGGTCTTGCAAAGACAGTACCCGACGGTATGGCGCCGGGTTCTGATACTGCAAACCTTTCGGTTATGGGCTATGACCCCAAAATATATTACACAGGCCGTTCACCGCTTGAGGCGGTGAGTATGGGCATTGACCTTTCGCTTACAGACGTTACCTTCCGCTGTAACCTCGTAACACTCAGCGATACTGAAAACTATGAGGATGCAACGATGGTTGATTATTCTGCGGGCGAGATTTCAACTGCAGAATCTACCGAGCTTGTAAACTATCTTAACGAACATTTTAAGACCGAGCTTATAAATCTTTATCCCGGTATCAGCTACCGTCACTGCCTTGTGCTTAAGGACGGCAAAACAGGCGGTATTCTCACTCCGCCTCACGATATTTCCAAAAAGCCGATAAAGGAGCATTTACCCAAGGGCGAAAATGCCGAGCTTCTTATAGCAATGATGCGTCGCTCGCGTGAGCTTTTAAAAGACCATCCCGTCAATAAAAAGCGTATTGCCGAGGGTAAAAATCCCGCAACGTCATGCTGGTTCTGGGGTGAGGGTACAAAGCCCGCGCTCACTTCGTTTTCAGACCGCTTCGGTAAGCAGGGTGGTGTAATTTCAGCCGTTGACCTTATAAAAGGTATCGGTATCTGTGCAGGCCATAAGCTTTGCGAGGTAGAGGGCGCTACAGGTAACTGGGACACCAATTTTGCAGGCAAGGCTGACGCGGCGCTTTCGCTTCTTGAAAACGGATGCGATTACGTGTATATCCACGTCGAAGCACCCGATGAATGCGGACACCACGGAGATATACAGCATAAAATAGGCTCTATAGAGGATATCGACCGCGAAATTCTCGGAAAGATCATTCCGACACTTAAAGAGCGCGGTGAGGACTTTGCAATTCTTGTAATGCCCGACCATCCCACACCCATCAGCTGTATGACGCACGTAAGCGACCCTGTACCCTTTATTCTCTATTCAAGTGTAGAAAAGCTTTCACCCTCTGCGGACTGCTATACTGAAAAATCCGCAAAGGAAACAGGTCTTTATATTGCAAATGCGGCAGACCTTTCGGAGCATCTTATAAACGCTAAAATATAATTCAATGCGGGAAATTTCGGTTTCCCGCATTATTTTATCAAAAACACTTGCAAAATAAGATATATTATGTTATTATGATATCACTTTAAAAAGATAAAGTAATAAAGTAAGATCTAAGGAGAGAAAAAATGAAAAGAATACTTTCAATACTTATGGTGCTCGTACTCGCACTCGGTATGCTTGCAGGCTGTGCAGGTGATAAGGAGCCGGCAGGCGGTACGGAAATGACAGATGCTGAGTACGTTGCAGATAAGGGTACGCTCGTTGTAGGTATCACAAACTTCAAGCCTATGGATTACGAAGAAAACGGCGAGTGGGTCGGCTTTGATGCTGACATGGCTAAAAAGTTTGCCGAGTCACTTGGTGTTGAGGTTGAGTTTAAAGAGATCGTTTGGGATAACAAGGTTCTTGAGCTTAACGATAAGGGTATCGACTGTGTATGGAACGGTATGACGCTTAACGATGCAGTTATGGATGCAATGGGCACTTCAAACGCATACTGCAAAAACGCGCAGGTCGTTGTTGTAAAGGCTGACGTTGCTGACAAGTACAAGACGGTTGACGATATCAAGGAACTCAAGTTTGCGGTTGAATCGGGTTCTGCAGGTGAGGACGTTGCAAAAGAGAACGAGCTTGACTACGTAGCAGCTGAGGATCAGGCAACAGCGCTTAACGAGGTCAAGGCAGGTACTTCTGATGCTTGTATCATAGATCTTCTTATGGCAGGCGCAACGATCGGCGAGGGTACAGACTATGCTGACCTTGCTTACACCGTATCACTCAACTCTGAGGAGTACGGCGTTGGCTTCAGAAAGGGTTCTGACCTTGTAGAGAAGTTTAACACCTTCTGGGCAGACGAGCTTGCAAACGGTAACGTAATGACGGTTGCACAGCAGTACGGCGTTCAGGAATCTATCATTAAATAATCAGTTTATAAAAGGCAGGGGTTTTGTCCTCTGCCTTTTGAAAGGTTTTATGTATGTTTGAAACGGTTATAGCCTCGCTTAACGAGGGCTTTGTAAAAACGATAGAGATATTTTTAAAAACGCTTGTCGGCGCGCTTCCTCTCGGACTTATTATCTGCTTTGGCTCGATGAGTAAGTTTAAGCCTCTTAAATATCTTGTCAAAACAATAGTGTGGGTCATACGCGGCACACCGCTTATGCTTCAGCTTCTTGCAATATACTACGGTCCGGGAATGTTTCTGGGTCATAATATCTGGGGTACGGGCGGAAGCGGCAGAAATACTGCTGTTGCAGTCGCGTTTATTATCAACTATGCCTGCTATTTTTCCGAGATATACCGCGGCGGTATTGAGAGTATACCGCAGGGTCAGTACGAGGCGGGACAGGTACTCGGCATGACAAGAACGCAGATATTTTTCCGCGTAATTCTCATGCAGGTGGTAAAGCGCGTTATCCCTCCCATGTCAAACGAGATAATCACGCTTGTAAAGGATACCTCGCTTGCAAGAATCATTCTTGTGTACGAGCTTATCTGGGCAGGTCAGGACTTTATCAAGCAAAGCGGTCTTATCTGGCCTCTCTTCTTTACGGCAGTATACTACCTTGCCTTCAACGGCATACTTACGCTTTTGTTTGGCTACATAGAGAAAAAACTCAATTACTATAAGGGATAGGAGGGGAAGTTTATGGCACATCTTGAAATTAAAAATATAACCAAAAGCTTCGGCGACCTCCCTGTCCTTCGCGGAATCGACTTTTCGCTTGAAAAGGGTGAGGTGCTTGCAATTATCGGTTCTTCGGGCAGCGGTAAGACGACGCTTCTTCGCTGTATGAACTTTCTTGAAAAATGTGACACCGGTACTATCTCGGTGTCGGGTAACGTTATCTATGACGCATCGCAGAAATATTCTGATAACGATATAAGAATAAAGCGTCTCAATTTCGGCCTTGTTTTTCAGCAGTTCAATCTTTTCCCGCAGTATACCGTACTGAAAAATATCACGCTCGCACCTGAGCTTATGTATGCAAAAAAGGATAAAGAGCGTGTTAAGGAGATAACAGAGCAGGCACATAAACTGCTTGAGCTTGTAGGGCTTGAGGATAAGGCGGAATACTACCCATGTCAGCTGTCGGGCGGTCAGCAGCAGCGTGTTGCGATCGCGCGCGCCATGGCGATGAAGCCTGAGATACTTTGCTTTGACGAGCCCACCTCGGCGCTTGACCCCGAACTTACGGGTGAGGTGCTTAAGGCTATAAAATCACTTAAAAACTCCGACCGTACAATGATTGTCGTAACTCACGAAATGGAGTTTGCAAAAAACGTTGCCGATAAGGTGATATATATGGCAGACGGCGTTATTGAGGAGATGGGTACACCCGAACAGGTGTTTGACAATCCGCAGTCGGAAAAGACAAAAGCATTTTTGCATAAGCCGGAGATATAATTTATGATTATTGATCAGGCTGCACTTGATTTAATAAGAATATTCGAAAAAAACGGGTATGAAGCGTATGCTGTCGGCGGTTGCGTGCGTGACAGCATTATGGGCAGGGAATGTAACGACACCGATATTACCGTTTCATGCACACCCGATACCACAATGTCGGTGCTTGAAAAATCGCACATACGCTACGTAAAAACAGGACTTAAGCACGGTACTGTTACCGCCATCGTAAAGAGGAAGCCGTATGAGATAACTACCTTCCGCACCGACGGTAAGTATACAGATAACCGCCGTCCCGACAGCGTAGAATTTGTGTCGGACCTGTCAAGTGACCTTTCCCGCCGTGATTTTACCGTCAATGCGATGGCATACTCGGAGAATAAAGGAATTGTCGATCTTTTTGGCGGCCGTGACGATATCCGGAATAAGATAATACGTACGGTAGGGGATGCCGACACCCGCTTTAATGAAGATGCTCTTCGTATTCTGCGGGCACTCCGCTTTGCTTCTGTGCTCGGGTTTGAAATTGAGGATAATACGGCAAGATCAATTGTAAAAAATGCGCACCTTCTTAATAATATCGCGCGTGAGCGCATAACGGCTGAGCTTGAAAAACTGCTTGTGGGACAGAATGCGGCGGAAATTATTGCCCGCTTTGAGCCGGTGTTCTGTCAGGTGCTTGGCGTTGAAAATATTGATCTTTTTGCCTTTTCCTGTCTTCCGCCCGACTTTGAACTCCGCCTTGCATCAATTTGCGACGGAACTGCGCTTGTGCTTTCAAAAACTGCGCGAAAGCGTGTGGCAAACGTGCGGGAAAACGGCAATATCACCGTTGACTGTGATATCCCGTCTGTCTGCCGTGCTCTTTACCGCTACGGCGAAAAAGAGCTGTGTGATATCTTTGTATTCAGTCAGCGTCAGCGGCATTTTGAGCTTACGCAGGAGATAATCGCATCGGAAAGGGTGTATAAGATATCACAGCTTGCAATTGACGGGTGCGATCTTAAAGCGGCAGGCTTTACAGGCGAACAAATAAAAAAAGCGCTTGACAGCGCAATTTTTGCCGTGATTGATAATAAAATTCCAAACGACAAACAACAAATATTAAACTATCTTACAAAATAAAAAGACTCATGGAGGACATTTCGTAAAGAAGTTGTCTTCCATCGTTTTTTATAAAGGAAAAAACACTTTCATCAGTTGAAAGTGTCATAGTGGGTTACATACTTTGAAAAAGATTATACTCGCCGAAAAAACAGCGTTTCTTTTTCGGATGGTAAAGTGATATTGCAAACTGCCGTTTGCAGTGATATTTTTGCCCAAAGGCAAAAGTGATATTGAAACCTTACGGTTTCAGTGATATTATATTCGCCTTTAAAACTGCCCGAAGGGCAATATCACTATGCACAGCATAATACAACTGCGAAGCAATATCACTCGCCGCAAGGCGAATATAACTGTGGCACCTTCCTTACGGAGGGTGCCACATTCGGGTCTTTTTATTTTAACAATATATCTGTCCCGCCTGCTTTTTCATTTCGATGGTGATGGGAAAGCCCGGACCTCTTTCTCCGTCCACCGTTGTTGATATACAGCCTTCGCAGTTGATGGTGCATTTGCTTGTGCGTATTCTTACCACGTTTTCTTCTTTGAATTCACCGCCCGATACAAACTTGAGCAACGAGTCGGTTATCTCAAGCGGTTTTGCATCTTTGAATATAAGAATATCCATCATTCCGTCCTGCATCTGTGCGTCACGGATGACGTTTGAAAAGCCTGACATGTCGGTGCCGTTGAGTATTGCAAACACAAGCGCCTGCTCGACGTATTCTTTTTCGGGTGTCTTGACGCTTAACTCAAACGGCTTCATGTTCGCAAGCTCGCCGATGCCGTTAAGGTAGTAGGCAAGCGGTCCGAATACTTTTTTGAGATTCTGGTCTGTTGAGAATGAAACGGTTGCAAGCACACCGCCGCCAAGCTCGTTTACAAAGATGGAATCACCGCCGTTGATAATGCCGATGTCGGTACGTATAATATTTTTCTGCGCAATAAGACGCGCACATCTGATTATATCGTTGGGCATACCGAGTGAACGCGAAAAATCGTTGCAGGTTCCTGTCGGGATTATGCCTACGGGGATATCCACTCCTGTTTCAATTACGGTTTTTATAATCGTGTTTACGCTTCCGTCACCGCCTGCGACAATAACGCCGTCAAATCTCTTGCTTGCAATAAGGTCGTGCACCCTGCTGTTGTCATCGGCACCGCCTATTCTTGCGATAGTGGGTATCATACCCGCCTCTGTAAAAATGCCGATGAGCTTGTCAATCTGTGACGATATTACACGCTTTCCCGAATTCGGATTGTAAATAAATAAAACGTTGTTCATTATTCCGTCTCCTCAATAATTACGTTGCCGTCTGTCCAAAGTAATTTTCCCTTGCTTTTTCCGCCGATGCTTACGCGTATCTTACCTCGGCGGTAGGTGAGTACCTTTTTATCGTACTCCTCAAAAACGATAGGCTTTGAAAATTCAGCCGCATGCTCCCGTCTTAAAGCGGAAAGCTCTCTGTGCAGCTGCAAAAGCTCTTCGTTTTCGCTGCCCCACGGATAAGTACCTCTGCATGAGGGGTCTGAAAAGCCCTGAAGCCCCGCCTCATCACCGTAGTATATGCAGGGTATACCGGGCAGTGTAAACTGAATTGCCGCCGCCGTCTTAAACCGCTTCACACCGAGCGCGTACTCCTCTTTTGTAAGGCGCGCATCCGCATGCTTTTCGCGGGGCGGCACCTTTGCGCCGCTCAGCCTGTTGATTATTCTTGCAGTGTCGTGCGTTGAAAGCATATTCATAAGACACTTTACAGATTCCTTCGGGTACATGTCGGTTATTTCCATGACCGCGGAATAAAACTTTTTTGCATCTCCGCTTAAAACGTAGTCTGCCGTTGCGTTTAAAAAGGGGTAATTCATAACGCTGTCGCACTGTTCACCCTGTAAAAACTTGCGCTGCGCACCGTAGCTTTCCTTGGTGACCGCGTTTTCCCACACCTCGCCGATGATAAGCGCATCGGGATTATAGCCCTTTACCGTTTTTCTCAGCCTTTCAAGAAAGAGGTCGGGAAGCTCGTCGGCAACGTCAAGCCTGTAGCCGTCTGCTCCCATTTTAAGCCAATGGGTCAGAACACCGTTTTCTCCCGTTATAAACTCAAGATACTTTTCGTTTGTTTCATTGACGTTGGGAAGCGTCTTAAAGCCCCACCAACACTCGTATTTATCGTGATTGCCCTTAAAGCAATACCAATCGTGGTAAGGCGAATCGTCGTCGTTATAGGCACCGCCCTTGCCGTAGTGACAGTATTTATTGAAATATATGCTGTCGTCACCTGTGTGAGAAAAAACGCCGTCAATCAGTATTTTTACGTCATTTTTGTGGGCGTTCTCGCATAAACTTTTAAAATCATCGACAGTGCCGAGGTAGGGGTCTGTCTTCATATAGTCAGAGGTGCAATAGCGGTGGTTTTCCGCGCTCTCAAAGATCGGGTTGAGATAAACGTGCGTGACACCGAGGCTTTTGAGATAGGGAAGCTTCTCTTCAATACCGCGCAGATTGCCCATAAAAAAGTCGTTGCACTTATATTCGGGATAATCATAGTGACAATAGGGGCGCTCATTCCAGTTTTCGTGTATTATGCGCTCGTTTTTTGCACCGCTTACGTCAACACCCTCCGCCCTGTAAAAACGGTCGGGAAATATCTGATACATTATCGCGCCGTCAGGAATCTCACTTGTGTAAAAATCACTGCTATATACAAATAACTGCCATTCGGGAAGCCAGTCACCCGTTTTTGCCGTGTGCCCGTCCTCAGTACCCGCAAAAACCATGATGCCTTCGCTGTCCACGATCTCGAATCTGTACTTGTAAAGTCCTGCATTATCAAGTGCGACCGCGCCTGTAAACGCGGTGTAACCGCCCTCGCTTTCACCTTTTTCAAGACGGAAGGACTTTGACTCGTTTTTTCTGAATACAATATTAACGTGGTCGGTCTTTAGCACGTCCTTTACCTTTACGCAAAAGGTTATTTTTTCATTACATTTTACCGCACCGAAGGGAAACTTATATTCGGTGAGATAGCTGTCAAAAATTATCATTAAATACACCTGAATAAAAATAAAAAATATTTTGTTGCCAAATATCAATATATATAGTATAATATAATTATATAAATATGTAAATGGAAAATTTTTAAATTTTTTCTAAATACTAAAATATATCGGAGGGCTGTAAATGTACAGAAAAAGCAAAGAACTTGTAGCAATGCTCCTTGCGGGCGGTCAGGGCTCGCGCCTTTACGTTTTGACAAAGGATACGGCAAAGCCTGCTATACCCTTTGGCGGTAAATACAGAATTATTGATTTTCCGCTGTCCAACTGTATCAACTCCGGCATAGACACTGTTGGTGTTCTTACTCAGTATCAACCGCTTGAACTTAACAGTTATATCGGCAACGGTGAACCGTGGGATCTTGACCGTGTAAACGGCGGTGTCCACATCCTTCCCCCTTACGTTGCGGGTAAGTCGGGTGAGTGGTATAAAGGCACTGCAAACGCAGTTTATCAGAATATCCGTTTTATTGACGAGTATGAGCCGGAATACGTGCTTATTCTTTCGGGTGACCATATCTATAAAATGGACTATGCAAAAATGCTTGATTTCCATAAAGAGCATGAGGCGGCGGTAACTGTTGCGGCGCTTCCTGTTCCTATGGAGGAGGCATCGCGCTTCGGCATCATGAATACCTATGAGGACGGCAGGATATACGAGTTTGAGGAAAAGCCGGCTCAGCCTAAGAGCAATAAGGCGTCAATGGGTATTTATATCTTTACCTGGAAAAAGCTCAAGCAGTATCTTATTGATGACGAAAACGATCCGAACAGTAAAAACGACTTCGGCGGCAACATTCTTCCTACCATGATAAACAACGGTGAGAAGATGATGGCGTACACCTTTGAGGGTTATTGGAAGGACGTCGGTACCATAGACAGCTTCTGGGAAGCTAATATGGACCTTCTCAATCCCCGCATCCCGCTTAAGATGAACGACCCCGATTGGAAGATATACTCACGTACAGGCGCTATGGTGCCTCAGTATATCGGTAAGGATGCTGAGATAATTGAGAGTATGGTGACTGAAAACTGCGACGTTGAGGGTAAGCTCTGGTACTCGGTTCTGTTTTCGGGTGTTTCTGTCGGTGAGGGGTCGACGCTCAACTCATCGGTAGTTATGTCAAATACAAAGATCGGCAAAAACGTCAATATACAGTATGCAATTATCGCGGATGACGTCGTTATTGAAGACGGTGCTGTCATCGGCGGCTCGCCTGAGCATCTTGTCAATCCTGAAGACTGGGGTATTGCCGTTATAGGTAAAGGCGCCGTTGTCAAGGCAGGTCAGGTAGTAAGACCCAAAGAAATGATAGAGCCGTACAGTGGCAGATAAGGAGAGTCGACATTATGAAAAATTTATTTTCAGCACTTATATTTTCTGATACCTACGGCAGTGAGCCGATCGAAATAACAAAAGAACGCACACTCGCATCCATTCCCTTTGCAGGAAGATTCCGTACTGTTGACTTTGTTCTTTCTTCACTTGTAAATGCCGACGTTTCAAACGTTGCGGTAATAACAAAGCGCAACTACGCGTCTCTTGAGGATCATCTCGGCTCGGGCGCGCATTGGGATCTTGACCACCGCAATTCCCGCCTTCGCATTCTTTCTCCTTTCTTTAAGACGGCGAATAATAACGAGGCGTTTATGGCGCGCGGCAGACTTGATGCTCTGCGTTCGGTGCAGGTTTATATAAAATCTATTAAAGAAGACTACGTTGTTCTTACAGGCGGTAACCTTATTGCAAATATCGACTTTGAAAGTGTATTTTCCGCGCATCTTGAAAGCGGTGCGGATATTACGACGGTATATGCAAACACGGTTTCCACCTCTTCGCTCGACGTTATTATGGACATGGATGAGTCGGGCAGGGTGAACGAGCTTACCTATAGCACAGGTGAGGGCGCATGTGCAGACGTTTCACTCAATATCTACGTTTTAAAGCGCGATCTGCTTGTTGACATCATTCGTAAGGCAGACGCGTACGACTACTATAACTTTGAAAAGCACGTTCTCATTACAGGGGCAAAAGAACTCAATATCGTCGGCTTCAAGCACGATGGTTATGCGCGCATAATCCGCTCTGTCAAGGACTATTACGAAACAAGCATGGAGATGCTGTCGCGTGAGGTTCGCGGTGAGGTATTTAACCCTGCGCGTCCTGTGATAACACGTCCTATGGATACAGTTCCCGTGCTTTATGAGTACAATGCTAAAATCGAAAACAGCCTTATTGCAGACGGCTGCCGTATTGACGGTACGGTTAAAAACTCAATAATTTTCAGAAACGTTGTTGTTGAGACGGGCGCCGTTGTCGAAAACTGTATTATCATGCAAAATTGTGTTATCGGCAGAGATTCTGTTTTAAAATCGGTCGTTGCGGATAAAAATACAGTTATATCACCCAATAAACAGCTCGTGGGTGATGAAAAATACCCCTACGTTCTTTCCAAGGGGCAGAATATCTGATCATAAATTATAGGAGGAAATAAATGAAAGTACTTTTTGCAGCAGGTGAGGCGGCGCCTCTTGTCAAGGTCGGCGGTCTCGGTGATGTTGCGGGTGCTCTTCCCAAAACGCTTTGCGCGATGGGGCAGGACGTCCGCGTTATCATGCCGATGTATTCCATTATCGGTGATAAGCGTAACGAATGTAAATATATAACCAATATATTTATCGACAATTCCTGGCGTAAGCAGTACTGCGGCGTTTATGAATATAAAAACGGCGACGTAACATACTATCTTATTGATAACGAGTTTTATTTTAACCGTCCCCGCGTTTACGGTGAGTATGACGACGGTGAGCGCTTTGCGTTTTTCTCACGCGCCGTGCTTGAGGTCATGTCGGTTATTGATTTTTATCCCGACGTGCTTCACTGTAACGACTGGCACACAGCCTTTGTTCCCGTACTTCTTGATACGCAGTACCGTACACGTCCCGGTTATGAGTATATAAAAACAGTGTTCACAATACACAATATCGAGTTTCAGGGTAAATTTGACCCCTTTGTGCTCGGTGACGTCTTCGGTCTTTCGGAGGAGCATAAGCCGCTTCTTTTCTACGGTGATTGCATAAATCTCGTAAAGGGCGCTATTGAGTGCTCCAACGTTGTGACAACAGTATCTCCCAACTATGCAAATGAGATACTTGATCCCTACTATTCCTTCGGTCTTGAGCATATTCTTCGCGAGCGTCAGTATAAACTGACAGGTATCGTGAACGGTATTGACACACAGGTGTTTGACCCTGCGACCGACAGCAAGATTAAAACAAACTATACCTTTAAAACAAGAAATCTTAAGTTTCATAATAAATACGCTCTTCAGACAGAACTTGGACTTGAAAAAACAAACGATATTCCTCTTATCGGTATGGTCACCCGCCTTACGCATCAGAAGGGTATGGACCTTGTATGCGATAAGCTTGAGTGGCTTTTGTCGCAGGACGTGCAGTTTGTAATTCTCGGTTCGGGCGACGAGCGTTATGAAAATCAGATCAGACACGCGGCTGAAGCGCATCCTGATAAAATGCGTGCGGTCATCGGCTTTGATGCCGAGCTTGCGCAGCGTATCTATGCAGGTGCCGACTTCTTCCTCATGCCGTCCGAGTTTGAGCCGTGCGGTCTTGCACAGCTTATCGCTCTTCGCTACGGTACAATTCCCGTAGTGCGCGCAACGGGTGGTCTTGCCGATACCGTAATTCCCTATAACCCCGAAACAGGCGAGGGCAACGGTATAAACTTCCGCACTGTCGATAGCGGCGACATGGCGGATGCTCTGTGGCGGGCTATTCAGCTTTACGGCGATAAAAAGCAGTACGGCAACGTGCGTAAAAACGCGATGTCGGGCGACTACAGCTGGGAGGCTTCTGCAAAGAAGTATCTTGAGCTTTACGAGTCTATAATTTAATTGTCTATAATGTTAAAAGGAGAATAAAAGGATTGGAAATCAAACAGAGAATTGAAGAGAAACTCATGCAGAAGTTTGCAGTAAAGCCGAATAAGGCTACTGACAGACAGATGTATGAAACAGTAATTGAGATCACACGTGAGGTGCTTCAGAAAAAGCGTGCCGAATCGGTTGAGCGTGCAGACAATGCAGGCGCAAAAAAGGTCTATTATATGTCGATGGAGTTCCTTATCGGAAGATCGCTTAAAAATAACCTTTACAATCTCGGCATGGAAAAGGATATGGCGGAGGCTGTATCTTCACTTGGCGGCGATCTGGAAAGACTTTATGATATGGAGCCTGATGCAGGTCTTGGCAACGGCGGTCTCGGCCGTCTTGCGTCCTGTTATCTTGATGCGCTTACGGGTCTTGACTACCCCGCAACAGGTTTTTCTATCCGTTACGAATTCGGTATATTCAAGCAGGTTATCATGGACGGATGGCAGATAGAATTTCCTGACAACTGGCTTGAGCTTGGCGGCGGCTGGCTTGTTCCCCGTCCCGATGAGAGTGAAGAGGTTCATTTTGACGGCTTTGTTGAAGAGCAGTGGAGTAAGGAAGGTCTTAAGACAGTTCATAAAAACTACACCCGCGTTCTTGCAATGCCCTACGATATTCTTATTTCGGGTAACGGCGGTATTGTAAACACCCTTCGTATCTGGGGCGCAAAGAGCCTTGATAACTTTGATATGTCACTCTTCTCACGCGGTGAGTATCTTAAGAGCGTTGAGAATGAGGCGCAGAGTGAGGCTATTTCAAAGGTGCTTTACCCTGCGGACGATCACGATAAGGGTAAGAGACTGCGCCTTCGTCAGCAGTATTTCTTTGTCAGCGCATCGCTTAAAAATATAGTGAAGGAGCATGTGTCTAAATACGGCTCGCTCGATTCGCTTCCCGATAAGGCGGTTATTCATATTAATGATACACATCCTGCGCTCAGCGTACCCGAACTTATGCGTATTCTTATGGATGAGCATGACTACACGTGGGACAAGGCGTGGGATATCACCACACGTACCGTTGCATATACAAACCATACGGTCATGAGCGAGGCGCTTGAGCAGTGGAACTGCGCAATGTTTGAGTCGATCATGCCCCGTATCTTCTCGATCGTAAAAGAGATCAACCGCCGTTTCTGTGAGGACGTTTTTGCAAACCATCCCGACAAGCGCGGTGATATCGACAAGCTCGCTATCATTTCGGGCGGTATGGTCAAAATGGCAAATATGTCAGTTATCGCATCTTATAAGGTAAACGGCGTTTCATCACTCCACAGTGATATTCTTAAGGCTGACCTTTTCAAAGACTATAACGACATTTATCCTACAAAATTCACCAACGTAACAAACGGTATCGTACACCGCCGTTGGCTCTGTCAGGCGAATCCGCTTCTTACTGACCTTCTTTGTGAGACTATCGGTGACGGCTTTATAAAGGATGCTTCGCGTCTTGAGGACTTTCTTAAGTTCCGTGATGATAAGGCGGTCCTTGAGCGTCTTGAGTTTATCAAAAAGGAAAATAAAATGCGTCTTGCAAAGTATATTGCCGACAGCTGCGGTATTGCCGTTTCGTCACATTCAATATTCAACGTTCAGGCAAAGCGTCTGCATGAGTATAAGCGTCAGCTTATGTGCGCGCTTCATATTCTTTATCTTTACAGAAAGATAAAGAACGACGGCCTTAAAATTCAACCCAGAACCTTTATTTTCGGCGCAAAGGCATCTGCAGGCTACGTAATGGCAAAGGAGATTATCCGCTTTATCTGTGCTATTGCAGATACTGTGAATAACGACACTGCCATTGACGGTATGCTCAAGGTGGTATTCCTTGCAGATTACCGCGTATCTCTTGCAGAGATCATGATGCCCGCGGCTGAGGTTTCCGAGCAGATCTCTCTTGCAGGTAAAGAGGCGTCGGGTACGGGTAACATGAAGTTTATGATAAACGGCGCACTTACCATAGGTACTCTTGACGGTGCAAACGTTGAGATAAATCAGCAGGTCGGTGATGACAATATGTTCCTCTTCGGCATGCATGCAGACGAAGTTGTCCGCGCGCGTGAGGGCTATAATCCCCGCAAGATTTATAATGAGGATGCAGACCTGCGCGGTGTTATCGATATGATTTCATCGGGCGCTGTTGGCGGTAAAAACTTTGACAGTATCGTCCGCTATCTGCTTGATAACGATCCCTATATGGCAATGGCTGATTTTGCGAGCTACCGCGATGCGCACGCCCGCATAAACGAGACTTATGCCGACAGAACGAAATGGAATCAGATGTCACTTACAAACATTGCAAAAGCAGGCATTTTTGCCGCTGACCGCAGTGTAAGCGAATATGCAAACGATATCTGGAACCTCAAAAAAATATAGCTTTTTCAGTCCGTAAGGCAGGTGCGCTTACGGACTGTTTTCGTTCACTTGACTTATTATTTTCGTTGTGTTATAATAAGCAAAATATTGTTTAAAGGTGAGAGTATGAAAAAACTTTTTATATCTGCCATATCTTTATTAATATGTCTGCTTATTTCGGTCAGTGCATTTGCTGCTATTAATTTTACTGACGTTGATAAGGATAAGTGGTATTATGAAGCAGTTGAATACGTATATACAAACGGTGTGATGGTCGGCGTCACAAAGACTGAGTTTAAGCCGGATGCTACCACAAATCGCGCGATGGTAGTGGCTGTTCTTGCCCGCCTTGCAAAAGCGGATTTTTCCGATTGTACAAAGACTGATTTTGTTGACGTGCCTGTTGACTCATGGTACGGCAAAAGCGTTATATGGGCGCAAAAAAACGGCATTGTTGCAGGTGTTGACAAAACTCATTTTGAGCCGATGAAGGATATAACACGCGAGCAGATGTGTGTTATGCTGTCTAATTTTCTTGATTTTATGAAGCTTTCTACCCCCAACCGTACAGTAGAGCCGTTTTCGGATATTGATGAAGTCAGCAGTTGGGCGGTCAAGGCTGTTGAACGCTTGCAGAAGGCAAGCATTGTAAACGGTAAGGAAAATAATACTTTCGACCCTCAGGGTAATGCTACCCGCGCGGAGATAGCGCAGATAATACTCAGCTCACGTCTTGCGGATATATCTGTAACGCCTGATGAAGAAAAGCCTGCAGGCGATCCTGATGACGAAGGAAAACAGGCTGAAGGTTCTGCAGACGGCAAAAAAACCAATACAGATACTTCGTCTGATAAGAAAAAGTCTATAGAAGAATAAAAAGACCCGAACGGGTCTTTTTTGTTTGCCGTTGTATACGTGCTTGTAGGGGTCAGTGCTCCGACGACCCGCGCTATTTTCCTTGTAAACTATACCTGTAAACGGTCTTTGCAGGTCTTTTTTTATTTTCTCTTTATATAATATAATGAGGTGAAACAATGTACAGTGACAGAGAACTGCTTGCAAGACTTATCGAATGCGAGGCGGGCGGTGAGGGCAGGGAGGGCATGATGGCAGTCGCGGGTGTCGTTATGAACAGGGTGGAGGTGGTAAGCGGTGAATACGCGCGCGTAGGTCAGCGCAGCATCCGTAATATAATCTTTCAGCCCGGTCAGTTTGTCTGCGCAAGCGAGACGGAAAACGGCAGATATAACCCGCAGAATATCTATAATATGAATCCGCAGCAGATACATTACGATATTGCCGACATGGCAATTGCGGGAAACCGACTTGCTGACTTCGGTCAGGCGCTGTGGTTTTATAATCCGTTTTCAAATAACTGCCGACAGACCTTTCCGAGTGAGGTGGGGTACTTTTTTACAAAGCTCGGAAAACACTGCTTTTATAACCCCACAGACCTGTATTTTTTTACATAGGGATCTATGAGTATTTTAACCCAGGAGGATTTTATGCCCGAAGAAATAAATCAGCGTCTGCCGATAAATAACGGCGCGCAGTCATCATCAGGAGGTATAAGCGGCAACCAGAACGACCTTGACGACGTTATCGCAGGACCGGGATATACGGGGTCTATGCAACAGATACTGTCGCAGAATACGGGAAAACGTGTTGTGATAGATTTTCTTGTAGGTACGTCAAATATCGTCCGTAAGGAAGGAATACTGTACCTTGTGGGCGTAAGCTACGTCGTGCTGTACGATAACCGCGCGGATACCTACACCGTCTGTAATCTCTATTCTATAGAATTCGTTACCTTCTTGACCCCCGAATCAAAAAGCGTAACAACCTTAAAACGCGTATAATAAAACGCGTATAATAAAAAGACACTTTCGCAAGCGAAAGTGTCTTTTAAAATTTATTTTATTTCGATCGAGTTCAGAATATCACGCAGTGCGGTAAGTTCTTCAGCTGTGAACGAAACACCCTTGTTCATTTTTGAACCGTCAGGTGACCACTCGCGCAAATCATACTTGGGCTCTCTGCCCATCCAACTTACCTTGTTGAGAGCCTTTGCCCAGCCGCTTGAGTTTTCGGGAAGCTTACCGAAATTCTCAGTGATCTCAAAAGTAAATTCTGCCATGAAACATCCCTCCATTTAATATTAATTATCTATTATAATTATAATATAAATTAAATAATCGCAATTGTCAATAAGATATTTAAAATTTTTACATAAAACAGTTGACAAAGCGGTAAAATAGTGTTAAATTATAGATGTTAGCACTCGAAGGGCTAGAGTGCTAAAAAATAAAGAAGCAGGAATTTACATGAAAGAAAGACTAAATCGCATACTTCGTTCTGTTGTGGAGTCATATATTGAAAGCGGGGAGCCGGTATCAAGTAAGGGCATTCTTGCGCGTGAGGTTGATATGAACGTATCAAGCGCAACCGTGCGTAACGACCTTGCTGAGCTTGAGCGTCTCGGTTTTCTTGAACAGCCTCACACATCTGCAGGCAGAATACCTACCGAACAGGGCTACCGTTATTACGTTGACAATCTTCTCACCTCGCGTGAGCTTGATGATGAGTTGGCGCTTACACTTAAAACGGTAATGCAGGATTCTGTTGCGGGGATAGACGAGTTTTTAAAAACTGCGATTTCTGCTTTTTCCAAAATAACCGGCTATACAAGTGCTGCTGTTATATCGCATAACAATTCGGATAAGATAATAAAGATGGAGGTTGTAAAGTCGTCTGATGACCTTATCAACCTTGTTGTAATAACAAAAAGCGGTGTTGTCAAAAACAGCTTTTGCAGACTTTATTTTCTTGCATCTGATGAAGAGGTGGCATCGCTCAATTCCACGCTTAATAAGTATCTTGTTGAGGGTAACGTCAGCTTTCTTGATGATGCCGACTTTGAAAAGCTTGAGCGTGAGCTTGCAAACGGTCAGAAAAACTGGGACTTTATTGCAGGCATGATAAAAAACGTCGTGACGTCGATAAGAAAACCGCACGTTTTTGTCAGCGGGCAGGAAAAGCTTCTTTCATATCCCGAATTTTATGAGATACACAAGGCGAAAAACGTCATGTCATTTCTTTCTGAGGAGGAGCATCTGTGTGACATTCTCAGTGAACGCGCAAGCGACCGCCTCGGCATTATCATCGGCAGTGAGATAGGCGGCGAGAATTTAAGTGATATGGGCCTTGTTGTACGCCGGTATAACGGTGACGGAAACGATTACACCTTCAGCCTTTTCGGACCAAAGCGGATGGACTACGGCAAGACCGTGTCGCAGGTCGAATATTTTATGAAGTGTATAGAACAGTATTTGAAAGACAGAGGTAGACTGTAATGGAAGAGAATAAAACACCTGAAACCGTAGAGGAGCAGACGGAAGAAACTCCCGTGGCCGAGGAAAAGCCTAAAAAGGCACCTAAAAAGAAAAAAGAAAACGAGTTTGAAAAAAAGTATAACGAGCTTAACGACACCTACCTTCGCACACTTGCAGAGTATGACAATTACCGCAAGCGTACGCAGAAGGAAAAAGAAGGCATGTTTGCCGACGGTATCGTAAAGGCGGTAACGTCACTTCTTCCCGCAATCGATAATCTTGAACGCGCGCTGACGGCTGAGTCCAAGGATGCCGAGTTCAAAAGCGGTGTTGAAATGATACTAAAACAGTTTATTACGGCTCTTGAGGCGCTCGGTGTAAAAGAGATCGAGTGTCTTAACAAGGAATTTGACCCCAAGTTCCACAATGCAATCATGCACGTTGATGATGAGGCTTTTGGTGAGAACGAGGTCATTGAGGTATTCCAGAAGGGCTTTGTATATAAAGAGGAAATAATTATAAGACACGCGGTCGTAAAGGTCGCAAACTAAATTTGGAGGTAATGTAAAATGAGTAAGATTATCGGTATTGACTTAGGTACAACAAACTCTTGCGTTGCAGTTATGGAAGGCGGCGAGCCTACCGTTATTGCCAATGCAGAGGGTATGAGAACAACTCCGTCCGTTGTAGCATTTGCTAAAAACGGCGAGCGTCTTGTCGGTCAGAACGCAAAAAACCAGGCTATCACAAACCCTGACAGAACTATCATTTCAATTAAAAGAGATATGGGCTCTGACAGACGTGTCGCAATCGACGACAAAAAATATTCACCCGAGGAAATTTCGGCATTCATTCTTATGAAGCTTAAAAATGATGCTGAGGCGTGTCTCGGCGAAAAGGTAACTCAGGCTGTAATCACAGTTCCCGCATACTTTTCAGATTCACAGCGCCAGGCTACAAAGGACGCAGGTAAGATCGCAGGTCTTGAGGTAATGCGTATTATCAACGAGCCTACGGCTGCAGCGCTTGCTTACGGCGTAGACAAGGAAAACGAGCAGAAGATCATGATCTACGACCTCGGCGGCGGTACCTTCGACGTATCTATCCTTGAGATAGGTGACGGTGTTTGTGAGGTTCTTGCTACAAGCGGTAACAACAAGCTCGGCGGCGACGACTTTGACGACAGGATCATCAACTGGATGGCAGAGCAGTTCAAGGCTACAAACGGTATCGACCTTCGTAACGATTCAATGGCATATCAGCGTCTTAAGGAAGCTGCAGAAAAGGCAAAGAAGGACCTTTCAGGTGTAATGTCAACAAACATCAACCTTCCCTTTATCACAGCTGACGCAACAGGTCCTAAGCATCTTGACCTCACTCTTTCAAGAGCAGAGTTCAACAAGCTCACAGCTGACCTCGTTGAAAAGACAATGGGTCCTGTAAAGCAGTCGCTTTCAGATGCAGGTCTTTCGCCTTCAGAAATCCATAAGGTACTTCTTGTCGGCGGTTCTACAAGAATCCCCGCTGTTGTTGAAGCGATCAATAATTTCATGGGCAAGGAAGCGCACAAGGGTCTTAACCCTGATGAGTGCGTTGCTATGGGTGCCGCAATTCAGGGCGGTGTTCTCGGCGGTGACGTAAAGGGTGTCGTTCTTCTCGACGTAACACCCCTTTCACTCGGTCTTGAGACACTCGGCGGTATCTCAACAAAGCTTATCGAGAGAAATACGACTATTCCTACAAAGAAGAGTCAGATATTCTCAACTGCCGCTGACAATCAGCCTTCGGTTGAGATCCACGTTCTTCAGGGTGAGCGCGAGATGGCGGCTCATAATAAAACACTCGGCAAATTCCGTCTTGACGGTATCGCTCCCGCACCCCGCGGCGTACCTCAGATCGAAGTAACCTTTGATATAGATGCTAACGGTATCGTTAACGTATCTGCAAAGGACCTCGGTACAGGTAAGGAGCAGAATATCACCATCACAGCATCGACCAACCTCTCAAAAGAGGATATCGAAAAGGCTGTAAAGGATGCTGAAAACTATGCAAGCGAGGATGCAAAGATCAAAGAGGGTATTGAGATCCGTAACAATGCAGACCAGCTTGTATACCAGACAGAAAAGACAATAAACGAAGTAGGCGACAAGCTTACGGCAGAAGATAAGGCAGCTATCACTGCAGAGATCGACAAGACCAAGGAAGCGCTTAAGGGTACGGACACAGACGCTATCAAGACAGCGGCTGATGCTCTTCAGGCAAAGCTTTACGAGTTCTCACAGAAGATCTATTCGCAGGCAAATCCGCAGGGCGCACCCGGTGCTGATGCAAATCCGCAGGGCGCAGGCGCTGATAACGTCTACGATGCTGACTTTACCGACGCAGACAATAACTAATCAAATACGATGGAGAGAATACGCTTCTCTCCATCTTTTAAGGAAAACATATGGCTGAAAAGAGAGATTACTACGAGGTGCTTGGTCTTTCCAAGGGCGCCTCGGATGACGACATAAAAAAAGCCTTCAAAAAGATGGCTAAAAAATACCATCCCGACTTAAATCCCGGTGATGCGGATGCCGAAGCAAAGTTTAAAGAGATAAACGAGGCTTACGGTGTGCTTTCCGATGCCGAGAAAAAGTCACGCTATGACCAGTTCGGTCACGCAGGTGTCGACCCCTCTTACGGTGGCGGCGGCGCAGGCTACGGTGACTTTGGCGGCGGTTTTGGCGGTTTTGGCGGATTCGGTGATATATTCGATACCTTTTTCGGCGGCGGTATGGGCGGCGGCACTTCACGCGCCAATGCTCCCACACAGGGCGATGACGTTCATCTTCGTGTGACTATCACCTTTGAGGAAAGTGCTTTTGGCTGTGAAAAGGAGATATCCTATAACCGTAAGACGGTATGTACCTCATGTAAGGGTACGGGCGCCAAGGACGGCACCGAGCTTGAGACCTGCTCTGCCTGCGGAGGAAAAGGTGTTGTTACAACGGTTCAGCGCACCATTCTCGGTAATATGCAGTCACAGCGTACCTGTTCTGCCTGCGGCGGTACGGGTAAGCACGTAAAGACCCCCTGCCCCGACTGTCAGGGCGGTATTGTTACCGAAAAGAAAAAGACTAAGGTCAAGGTGCCTGCAGGTATTGACGACGGACAGACGCTCACTCTTCGCGGTCAGGGACATGCGGGCAGAAACGGCGGTCCTGCGGGTGATGTATTTATAACCGTTACGGTCAAGCCTCACTCTATCTTTGAGCGCCGCGGTAACGATATCTACTGTGAGATACCCATTTCCTTTACTGATGCAACGCTCGGCTGTGAAATGACAGTTCCCACCCTTGAGGGTGAGGTGAAGTATACTGTGCCCGAAGGTACACAGACGGATTCTACCTTCCGCTTCCGCGGTAAAGGTATTACCCGCCTCGGCTCAAAATCGCGCGGTGACATGTACGTGACTGTTGTTGTCGAAATTCCCAAAAAGCTGTCGTCAAAACAAAAGGAACTTCTTAAAAAGTTTGCCGATACGCTCGGAGACGATAACCTTGAAAAGAAACGCGGTTTCTTTGATAAACTCAACGATTTATTCAAATAATTGCAAAAAACGGGTACATTTTTTATATGTATCCGTTTCTTTTTTATAAAAAAGGTTGTAAATTGTGTTAAAATTGTTTATAATAGTTACAACTGAAACTGTTTTTTAGAAGGAGGAACTTCAAAAAATGTTGAATATAACAAATAGCGCAGGCGAGATTACTATCTCGCAGAATGTTTTCGCTAATATAGTCGGTAACGTAATAAACAACTGCTTCGGCGTAGTCGGTATGGCGGCAAAAAATACGACCGAGGGTATCGTTTCGTTACTTAAAAAGGAAAACTACGAAAAGGGCGTAAAGGTCACCTCTGAGGATAACGAGCTTGTTATTGAGCTTCATATTATCGTCAGCTACGGCATCAATCTGCCCGCTATTGCAAGAAGTATTGCAAAAGAAGTAAAGTACAGCGTTGAGAAAATGACCGGCCTTAAAGTCAAAAAGGTTAACGTTCACATCGACGGAATGAAGATAAATTAAGGAGACTTGGTTAGTATAATGTTAACAGGTAATATGTTCAGGGATATGATAATATCCGCTGCAAATAATATAGAAAACAATAAAGTTGCTATCAATGCCCTTAACGTCTTTCCCGTTCCCGACGGTGACACAGGTACAAACATGTCGCTTACCATTTCTGCGGCGGCAAGGGCAATGAAAACGATTTCGGATAAAACGGTGGGTGAAACGTCGCAGGCTGTCGCATCTGCACTCCTTAAGGGTGCGCGCGGTAACTCAGGCGTAATACTCTCGCTTCTTTTCCGCGGTATTTCAAAGGGTCTTGCAGGTCTTGAAACTGCGGATGCAAAGGATCTTTCGCGTGCGTTTGAGCAGGGCGTATCTGCAGCCTACGGCGCTGTTATGAAGCCGACTGAGGGTACCATCCTTACAGTTGCGCGTGTTGCCGCTGAAAAGACAAAGTCATACGTTGGCGCGTCGCGTACTGTTGAGGAGGCTTTTGCTTATTATCTTCAGGAGGCACAGGCAACTCTTGCAAAAACTCCCGAAATGCTTCCTGTATTAAAGCAGGCAAACGTTGTTGATGCGGGCGGTAAAGGTCTTACCACCATTCTTGAGGGTATGTACAGCGCGCTTGTCGGTACACCCGTTGAGGCGGGCGCTGTCGTTGAGGAAGAGGTGCCTGCTGACTTTTCCGACTTTAACGTATTCGACAGTATTGAGGATATTGTTTACGCATACTGTACAGAGTATATCGTTATTAAAGAGGCAGATGCGGAGAAAAAAGATTCGCGCTCACTGCGCAGATATCTTGAGTCAATCGGTGACTGTGTCGTTGTCGTTGACGATGATGAGATAATAAAAGTCCACGTTCATACCAACCACCCCGGTAAAGCGTTTGAGGAGGCACTTCGCTTCGGCTCGCTTATCAACATGAAGGTTGAGAATATGCGTGAGCAGTTTAAAGAAACGCTTGAAAATAAAACGGTAAAAATAGATAAAAAATACGGCTTTGTATCAGTTGCCGCAGGCAGCGGACTTTCGGCGCTCTTTAAGGATATGGGTGTCGACGTCGTGGTTGAGGGCGGACAGACGATGAATCCGTCGACAGACGACATTCTTGCCGCTGTCAAAAAGACGACTGCAGAAAACGTATTCGTGTTCCCCAACAACAAAAACATCATCATGGCGGCAAATCAGGCGCGTGAGCTTTGTGAGGACCGCAATATAATCGTTATCGAGACCAAGACTGTACCTCAGGGTATCAGCGCGCTTCTCGCGTTTGACGAGTCGGCTGAGCCTGACGCTAATGCGGAGGCGATGGCAGAGATGGCAAAATCAGTCCGTACCGCACAGGTGACCTATGCTGCACGCGACAGTGAGTTTGACGGTAAGGCTATAAGAGAGGGTCAGCTTCTCGGTCTTATTGAGGGTAAGGTAAGCTATGTTGAGGACAGCATGGCAGACGTTGTAAACCGTATGTTCACACAGCTTCTTGAAGACGGCGGTGAGTTCATAAATATTTATTACGGTGACAGTGTGAGCGAGGAAGATGCGACAGTCATTTCCGAGCAGATTCAGGCAATGGCGCCCGATGCGGAGGTTATACTTCTCCCCGGCGGTCAGCCTGTATACCACTACATCTTTTCAGTAGAATAAAAATATAATACAGAGGAGGATTACTTCATGACAGAAGGACTTATTGTAACAATCAGCCGTGAGGCATACTGTGGCGGTGATGAGCTTGCCAAAAAATTAGCAGAGAAACTTGATTTCAGATTTTATGACAGAGAACTCATTTCGCTTGCATCTGAAAAAAGCGGTATTCATGAGGATCACTTTGATGCGATAGAGAAAAAACCGACAAACAGTATACTTTATTCAGTTGTCATGGGTATGTATACCTCCCGCGGTGCGTACGTACGTCTTGATGACGTTCTTACCGATGATAAAATATATAAGATTCAGGCTGATATCATTCGTGAGATGGCTGAAAAGGGCAACTGCGTATTTGTGGGCAGATGCTCTGACTACATACTCAGACATAACCCCAAGTGTGTAAATATCTTTTTGCACGGAAACGATGATGACAGAGCGGCACGCGTTATGAAAGAGCAGAACGTATCTGAGTCTGAGGCAAAGAAGATCGTATCACGCGCAGACAAAAAGCGCCGTAGCTACTATAACTATTACACCAATCGCGAGTGGGGCGAGATGTCCAACTACGACTTGACGCTTAACCTCTCTTCAATTGCAGAGGATAAAGCGGTTGATCTTGTAATTGACTTTTTAAATTCTCTTAATAAATGATGAAAAAACCACTCCGAAATTTCGGGGTGGTTTTTATCGAAATTCCATTGACATATATATCAAAATATGCTATAATTTTTAAAATAAATTCGGCAGGAAAGTTTGTGGTATCTCTTGCCGTTTTTTAGAGCGAAAAGCATTTTAACTTTCAGAAAGGACAGGTCAGTATGGCAAATAACAGTAGCGCAAAACTCATCGGGCTTTCCCATCAGCCTCAGCTTTCAGACGACCTTGATTTTACTGTTTTTAATAATCCCAATTTTACTGTTTTTCCCGGTTTTTGCGACGTGCACGTGCACTTTCGTGAACCGGGATTTTCTTATAAAGAGACTGTCTTTACAGGCTCACGCGCGGCGGCACGCGGCGGGTATACCGACGTGTGTACCATGCCCAACTTAAATCCCGTGCCCGATACACCTGAGCATTTAAAGGAGCAGACGGACATTATTGCAAAGGATTCAGTCATAAACGTCTACCCCTACGGTGCGATCACTATGATGCAGGCGGGTCAGACCCTTTCGGATATGGAGGGAATGGCGAAAAACGTTATTGCGTTTTCTGATGACGGCCGCGGTGTGCAGAGTGATTCGCTCATGCGTGAGGCTATGCAAAAGGCAAAGTCGCTCGGTAAAATGATAGTTGCGCACTGTGAGGTCAACGATCTGCTGAAGGGCGGGTATATTCACGACGGCGTGTATGCAAAAGCGCACGGCCACCGCGGTATATGCTCTGCCAGTGAGTATGAGCAGATAGCGCGTGATATAGAGCTTGTGAAGGAGACGGGTGTTTCTTACCACGTCTGTCACATTTCCACAAAGGAAAGTGTTGATATAATCAGAAAAGCCAAGCGGGAGGGTGTGGATATCACCTGTGAAACAGGGCCCCATTACCTTGTGCTTGACGACAGCCATCTTAAAGAACACGGACGCTTTAAAATGAATCCGGCGCTTCGCGGGATGGGGGGCAGGCTTGCACTTATCGAGGGGGGCGTTGACGGTACGATCGATATGATAGCAACCGACCATGCTCCCCACTCGGCAGAGGAAAAGGCGATGGGTCTTGAAAAAAGCCCGTTCGGAATAACAGGTATTGAAACGGCATTCCCCGTTTTGTATTCAGGTCTTGTAAAGACAGATATAATTTCACTTGAAAAGCTGATAAAGCTTTTGTGTGATAATCCAAGAACACGCTTTAACATCCCCGCAGGTGACAGCTTTACCGTGTGGGATCTTGAAAAGATGTTTACCGTAGACCCGAACGAGTTTATCTCGATGGGTAAGGCAACTCCGTTTGAGGGTATGACTCTTTGGGGTGAGTGTGTGATGACGTCAGTTAACGGAAAAGTAGCATATAAGAGAGAAGGAGAAAAATAATGGCAAAGAGAACAGATATCAAAAAGATACTTATTATTGGTTCAGGCCCTATCGTTATCGGTCAGGCTGCTGAATTTGACTATGCGGGCACGCAGGCATGTCTTGCGCTTAAAGAAGAGGGGTACGAGGTGGTGCTTTGTAACTCCAACCCCGCAACCATCATGACGGATACTACAATTGCGGACAAGGTTTATATGGAACCGCTGACACTTGAGTATATTGCAAAAATACTCCGCTACGAGCGTCCCGACGCTATCGTTCCCGGTATCGGCGGTCAGACAGGTCTTAACCTTGCAATGCAGCTTGAGAAAAAAGGTGTGCTTAAAGAGTGCGGTGTTGAGCTTCTGGGTACAAACAGCGAGAGTATTGAGCGTGCCGAGGACAGAGAACTCTTTAAAGAACTCTGTGAGTCTATCGGTGAGCCGACCATTCCTTCTGAAATAACCTACAATCTTGACGAGGCGAAAGAGGCGGCAAAGCGTATCGGCTATCCTGTTGTTCTCCGTCCTGCGTTCACGCTCGGCGGTACAGGCGGCGGCTTTGCGGATAATGAGGAAGAGCTTATCGATATCGGTACAAACGCGTTCAAACTTTCTCCCGTGTCGCAGGTTCTTATTGAAAAGAGCGTAAAGGGCTATAAAGAGATCGAGTTTGAGGTTATGCGTGACACAGACGATAACGCGATCACCATCTGTAGCATGGAAAATATCGACCCTGTCGGTGTTCATACAGGTGACTCTGTCGTTGTAGCACCCGCGCTTACACTTAACGACCACGACCTTAAAATGCTCAATGACAGCGCTATAAGACTTATCCGTGAGCTTAAGATCGAGGGCGGCTGTAACGTTCAGTTCGCGCTTGACCCGAACAGCTCCAAGTACTATCTTATCGAGGTAAATCCGAGAGTTTCGCGTTCATCAGCCCTTGCATCAAAGGCAAGCGGCTATCCTATCGCAAGGGTAACTGCAAAGGTTGCGGTAGGTATGCGCCTTTCAGAAATTGACGTTGCAAACACAAAGGCATCGTTTGAGCCCAGCCTTGACTATATCGTTGCAAAATTTCCCCGTTTCCCGTTTGATAAATTCCCCGCAGCACCCAACACACTCGGTACGCAGATGAAAGCAACGGGTGAGGTTATGGGTATCGGCGCAAATCTTGAGGAGTGTATGTTAAAATCAGTACGCTCGCTTGAGATAGGTGCTTGCCACCTCCATCTTGCGAAATTTGACAGCTTTACGGAAGAAGAACTGTTTAAGTATATTGAAAAGTTCCGTGACGACACCATCTTTGCGGTGACAGAGCTTATCCGCCGCGGTGTTCCCACAGCAAAGCTTCATGAGATGACGCAGATAACGGAGTACTTCCTTATCACTATCAAAAATATCGTGGATATGGAAAATACGCTTAAATCAAACGTCGGTAATATTGATATTCTTCTTGAAGCAAAGAAGATGGGCTTTGGCGATAAATTCATTTCACAGCTTTGGAATATGACAGAGGTTGAGGTGTTTAATATCCGTAAAGAGAACAATATGTTCCCTGTTTACGAGATGGTTGATACCTGCCATACCGACGCATACATTCCTTATTTCTACTCTACCTATACAGGCACTAACAAATCGCGCCTTACCGATAAGAAAAAACTTATCGTGCTCGGTGCAGGTCCTATCCGTATCGGTCAGGGTGTCGAGTTTGACTATTCAACGGTTCATGCCGTAACCACCATCAAAAAGTCAGGTTACGAGGCAATTATTATAAACAACAATCCCGAAACAGTTTCGACTGACTACACAACTGCCGATAAGCTTTATTTCGAGCCTCTTACGACTGAGGACGTTATGAATATTATCGAGTTTGAAAAGCCTGAGGGCGTTATCGCATCACTCGGCGGTCAGACCGCTATCAACCTTGCCGAGCCTCTTATGAAGCGCGGTGTTAAGATAATCGGTACTGATTGCGAGGCTATTGACCGCGCAGAAAACCGTGACAGCTTTGAAAAGCTTCTTAAATCACTCAATATCCCTCAGCCTAACGGTAAAGCGGTTACAAAGATTGAGGACGGTATCAAGGCTGCTGCTGAGATCGGCTATCCCGTGCTTGTCCGTCCGAGCTTTGTTCTCGGCGGCAGAGCGATGCAGATAGTTGCAAATGAGGATCAGCTCCGTACCTACCTTAAGACCGCGGTTGAAATTGACGAGGACAAGCCTGTTCTTGTTGATAAATATATTCAGGGTAAAGAGGTTGAGGTCGATGCTATTTGCGACGGCAGAAACGTATTTGTTCCCGGTATCATGGAGCTTGTTGAGCGTACCGGTG
>JAZPZR010000077.1:0-1729 GCA_045544795.1 Eubacteriales bacterium | reverse complement strand
TTACAATATTTTTTTGAAAATATTTGCCATTGATATAAAAAATGTTCTAATGTATAATTTTTATAATAATTTTGTCGAGGTGCTTTGTATGAACTTAAAAGGTCAATTGACAAGCAAATTGTTTTATATCCGCCTTTTGTCGGCGGTAACGATAATAATGGCATTTATTCCTTTTTGCAATCCCTTTACCACGCATGACGGCGTCGGACACGGGGCTCTTGTCAACGTCATGGGGGAGATGAGTGAGATAATGCTCTATTTCAGCTCTGAAATGACAGGCTTTACTCCATATTCCAATATGCTGTTCATACTCTGCCTGCTTATATACGTCGGGCTTGTGGGACTGCTTTTTGGCGTTCTTCTTACCTTTTCGCACGATAAGGGGTACAGGACTCACGGTGTAAACACGGTTCTTTATTCATCGTTTGTGCTGTTCATATCCTTTGTTATCCTTGCTTTTTTGTATCTCAATATCAACCTTCAGATGTATAACGACCATAACGTCGCTGTTTACAGAAAGCTTCTGATACTGCTTCGTCTTCCGCTTTTTACGTTCATCTACGGTGTTATAAACTTTGTTCTTATCGGTCTTACCATGGCTGAACGCGGGTTCAGTATTCATGAGGTAAAGTACAAGCTTGAATCTTACTTCTCGCATCGTTTTTCGGGCGGCGTTCATGTGCCTTACAATAAGGTTACACGTAAAATGCCTATTGAGACTATCGACCCGCCCAAGTTTATGATCTTTCCGCTTTCACAGCATATCGGCGCGGCTTGTGACCCTATCGTGAATGTTGGTGATAAGGTAACTGTCGGTCAGAAAATTGCGGATACCGATGCGTTTGTTTCAGCGCCCATTCACTCTTCTGTTTCGGGTGAGGTCATACGTATAGGTCCCGAACCGCATCACTCCTCAAGCACGGCACCCGCTATCGTTATACGAAACG
Organism: Eubacteriales bacterium; assembly: GCA_045544795.1. GTDB lineage: Bacteria > Bacillota > Clostridia > Oscillospirales > QAKW01 > RGIG9041. The sequence goes on along the minus strand of JAZPZR010000077.1, from coordinate 782 downwards.
ATTTTGAGGATACCAAGCATGAGTCGCTCGGTAAAGGTGTTGTCGACTATAACTCGCTTTCGCGGGACGAGCTTATCGATATAATACGTGAGGCGGGTATTACAGGCATGGGCGGTGCATCCTTCCCGACACACGTAAAGATAAAGTCGGCGCTCAAGGATAATATTGACGTGCTTATAGTAAACGCGGCTGAGTGTGAGCCGTATCTTTCAAACGATAACCGCGTAATTCTTGAATATTCGGACGAGCTTATCGAGGGTCTTAAGATACTCTGTAAGATATTTGATTTAAAGACCGCTTATATCGGTATAGAGTCCAATAAACCCAAAGCTATTAAAAAACTCAATAAAGAAACGCATAAAACAGGCATCAAGGTCGTAGTTCTTCATGCAAAGTACCCGCAGGGCGGTGAAAAGCAGTTGATAAAAGCGGTCTGCAACAGGGAGGTTCCCTCAGGTAAGCTTCCTTCAACCGTCGGCTGCTGTATCTTCAACGTTGATACCGTCTGTGCAATTTACCGCGCGGTAGTACACGGAATTCCCGTGCTTCGCCGTATAATGACGGTTGCGGGCAGCGGTGTTGAAAAGCCCGGTAACTACAACGTCCGCCTCGGTACCACCTTTGCAGACGTTCTTGAGTACTGCGGTATAAGAGAAGAGACCAAAAAACTTGTTGTCGGCGGTCCGATGATGGGTATCGCGCAATATTCACTCCTTCCGCCTGTCGTAAAGAGTACGTCGGGTCTTCTCTGCTTTACTGAGGATGAGGTGCCTGACGATGAA
>JAZPZR010000076.1:0-20920 GCA_045544795.1 Eubacteriales bacterium | reverse complement strand
TTTTGTTCAATCAAGGCATAAAGCGCAGTCAATACTTTACGTATTGGCGAGCATTTTAACACAGAGTGGGCGAAAATCCGCCTTTTAAAAACGGTGTTCGGATATTTCTCACTACCCTATATTATATATTATATCTGAAAGGATTGCAATAACTCACGTTGAAATGGGCTTACGTTAAAATAAATGAAATAGAAAGCCTGCCGTCACCTACCGACCTCTCCCCCACTCGTCTTGCGCGTATTGACAGACTTAAAAACGGGGAGGCAAAAAAAGCGTCACTTGCGGGCGAATGGCTTGCAACAAGGCTTTCGGGCGGTGTGATATGCTCGCGCCCCTCAGGTCAGCCGTATATCGAGGGAAGTGATATGCATATCAGCATATCCCACAGCGGTGAGTATGCGGTATGCGCGCTGTCCGAAACCCCCGTCGGTATTGATATAGAAAAAATACGTAAGGTAAGCGAAAAACTCATTGACAGGGTATGCACCGCACGCGAGAGAGAATACGTCATATCAGACGAACGTTTTTTTGAGGTGTGGACGGCAAAGGAAGCGTATTTTAAAAAGATAGGCACGGGCATTACCGACCTTAAGTCAATCGATACGCTCGAACTTAAAAAAGAGTATCATAAGATAGAAGATTACATCGTTTGTATAATTTAAAAAGTGACTGCAAGCAGTCACTTTTTATTTTGTTTAATATCTCATCGAGCCGAAAGCCGCGCCGAGTGCCGTACCGATAACGCCCCAGAAAATAATAAGTATTGTTGCCGCTATCAGCCAGCCTATCCACTGGCTTCTTGCGTGTGAGCGGCGGTGAACGTTGCCGCCGTTAAAGCTGAATATTATAAGGAATATAAAGCCGACTATCGGTACACCGTAAAGAAGCTGAAGACCGAAGTATGCCCATGCGCTGAGAGGCTTATACTGCTCAGGCAGAGTGTTGGGGTCAAATTTAGGCTGTGCAGGCTGTACGTAGGTCTGCTGTGCATATGCATTCTGATCGTATGTAGGCTGAGCGTATGCGTTCTGATCATAGCTCTGCTGTGCGTAAGCATTCTGATCATAGTTCTGCTGTGCGTATGCATTCTGATCGTAGCCCTGCTGTGCGTATACAGGCTGTGCTGTAACCGCCGCGCCGCAGACGGGACATACCTGTTCGTTTTGTGTAAGATTATAACCGCAATTCTGACAATTCATATTAAAACCCTCCTGTTTATTAACATTATTCTACATCTTTCGATATATTATTGTCAATCGTTTTTACCCAGTTTTTTGCGCAGATTCACACGCACCGCATCGAGAAAAGAACTTTTTTCGCCGACAGCGCACTCCATCGCAAAATGCTCGCAGTTGTTATGAAGAATATCGTAGCCGCCCTCGCCAAGACGCGACCTTGCAAGCGCCACCGTCTTTTCGGGCGAGTGCCGCTTTGATACAACTCCCACCTCGACGTCACCGCCGTTTAAAAAGGTCATGACGTCCGTTTCAAGCACGCGCACGTCCTCCGCCTTTTGCGCGGTGATATCGGGAAGACCGAACTGTATCACCGAATCTTCCGATACAAATATACCGTAGTGATAGTAAAAGGACACCTTAACGCGCACGATATCACCAAAGACAGGGTCCTTTGACACCCACTCCACTCTATTTACCCTCGATGCAGGCAATAACGTCTGCAACCGTTTTCATGGACGGGAAATCGTCGTTTGTGAATTTTACGCCAAACTCCTCTTCGATAGCCATTGCCATGTACAGCATACCGATAGAGTTTATACCGATATCCTCGCGAAGATCGGCGTTTTCATTTAAAGCAGACAAATCGACGTCGTCCTCAAAGACCGCATTAAATACCTTTATAAGTCTTTCGTAAGTTGTCATTTTACACCTTTTCTGCACTCGTTCATACTCTCGACGAGCGCGTTTGTTATTCTTTCTATATCTGCAGTAGACGGAAGCTTTTTTGTAAGCATGGACGCAGGGTCGATAGCGTCCCCTATCACAACGTAGGTGGTACTGTACCAATGCTCCCTCTTTTTAATATAAATAGGGATTATCGGTGTCTTTGACTGAAGTGCCATGAGCACCGCGCCCGACTTTGCCGAGGCCACTCCCTCGCCTCCTGTTATCTCACCCTGCGGAAAAACGAGCAGAATATGACCTTCCTTTAAAACGCCGACGCATTTTTTGACCGCCTCGATATCCGCAATACCGCGGTCGACACGGATAGCGCCCATACCGCGCAGTAAAAGGCTTCTCAGCTTTCCGCCCATAACCACCTCTGCCACAAGCATATACATTCTTCTGTACCAGAAGGTGATGCCCGCAACAAACGGGTCGGAAAAGGACGCGTGATTTGCGGCAATAACCGCGCCGCCCTTTATTTTTCCTTTATATTTTTCGCCTGTCGGTGTCAGCCGTTTTACGCGAAAGACGGGCAAGAGCACCGAGCAGACAACTCTTCCGACGTCCATCGGCAAATGCTTTAAAAATCTCATTTTATATGTTCCTTAAGTCCGTACACTATATCGTGAAGCTGATTTGTAAGATGCTCAAGCTGTGCATCCTCGTCAAGTCCATCTTTTTTCAGCTCGCGAATATCAAAGCTTTTTCCTATGACGACGTTTGCCCGGCGGTTTATACCGTAATTTCCGTCGGTATAGACAGGCACTATCTTTGCATCGGTATGAAGCGCGATATACGCGGTGCTTGCGGTAAAGGGAAAGGGCTTACCGTTTACGGGAAGTCTGCCTTCGGGGAAAATACCGACCGTGCCGCCGCTGTCAAGTACCTCAAGCGCGTCTGACACAAAGCCGAAATCCTTTGTATCGCGGTCGACACGGATGCCGCCTATAAGCCCCAAGAATTTTGCAAAAAGCGCACCCTTGTTAAAAAGCACCTCTGCCATTAAAAAGCGTACCGTGCGGAAAGGGAAAACAAGCAGATAGAGCACAAAATCCATAAGTGATTTATGGTTTGAAACGACAATACAGTTTTTGGGAAGCCGTTTTTCGCCAACCCGACGCACGCGGGGCTTGAGATACAGCCACGCCGCAGGAAGTCCCGTTATTTTTACAATAAAAAGCATTATTGCAACAGCAAATTTATTTCTACACATACTATAAATATCTTTCTAAAAATTTACATATTTCGCGCGGGGTATAGCAGTATTTTTCGTTTTTGTCATACTCACCTATCTCAAATCTTTCAGAAAGCGCAGTAAGAAGAGAAAAATACTGTATCGACGTCGCGCCGAGGTCAAAAAAGACGTGTGAGTCAGGCTTTATTTCATCGGTATTTTTATTAAGCACCGATGCGATAACACCGATAACGTCAGTTAAAAGGGCTGAACTGTCACCCATGCTTTCCGCCTTCATCTGCGAAAACGGGATAAGCGTAACCTCCCCCGCCTCAATGCGTTTTTTAAGCTGTGCGCGGCTGACCTTTATCGCGTTTTTCGACATGATCTCGTCTTTTGTAAAATAAAACTTTTTAACGCAAAGCGCAGGGTCAAGCCCGTTATTTTTAGCATATGCCTTATCTATCAGCGAGTCTACCGTGCTCTGCGTAGCATAAGGGCTTATCTGCAAGACAAGCGAAAGCGCCTCGCCCGCGCTATCACCTAGACCCAGCACCGAAAATGCGAAAGAAAAATCAAAATAGCTTTCTACCGTATCGGGATTGACGTTTTCACCGTTTTCGCCGATAACAACGTCACTCTTTCTGCCGCTTATAAAATAATTTCCGTCACGGCAGGTCATTATATCACCCGTGTCAAACCATTCGTCCGTCGTAAGCTCTTTACCGTTGACAAGCTTTTTAACGCAAAGCGATTTACCTTTTACCTGCAAAACGCCGTCACCGTCAATGCGGTATTCCACCGAGTCAAAGGGACGGCCTATCGACCCCTCGTTTCTCTCACGCGGAGTTTTACGAAGCTCGACCGAGGTGATGCCTATCTCACTCATACCGTAGCCGTTATAAAGCGGATAGCCGACACCGTTTATAAGTGACAGCGCGCTTTCTCTTATATAGCTTCCGCCGTTTATGCAAAAACGTATACTCTTTCCGAAAAGGCTCTCGCGCACCTGTTTCATAAGCATGGGCGCCATAAAGGGAAAGCGGGTGGATATCTTAAGCGCTTTTTCAAATTTCTGTTGTGTCTTTTTGTCTTTTTTTGAAATCTCGGCACGGATGTTGCTCTCCACCGTATGCCAGAGCGCAGGCACGGCAAAGATATGTGTTACCTCGTGACGTCTGCAGGTCCTGAGTATCGTCTGCGCCGAAAGGTCACGCAAAAATACGAGCGTGCGTCCGAAAAAGGTAAACCAGAAAAACACCGCAAAAAGACCGAAAATATGATAAAAGGGCAAAAACGCAAGCTGTTTAAGAGCGCCCTTGTAATGAGCGGTCATAGTCGGATTTGCTTTTACTATCGACTTGAAATTAAGGATCTGCTCACTTATACGGTCACCGGTGTAAAAGCATACCACCTCGTTCATAGAGGTGGCGGAAGAGGAAAAGCAAAGCTCGTTTTCAAAGACGTGATGGGAAGGAAGAGTTCCCTCCTTCAGTGACAAAATATCGATTTCTTCCGTTTCAAGCTCTGTCTTTTCTACACAAAGCGTGTATTTTATTTCAAGTGTTTTTAAAATTGAGTTTGTAAGGCGGGAAGGATAGCGGGTATTTACAAGATAGGGCTTGTTACCGCTCATCAGAATTGCCCAAAAGCCGACGATCCACTCCTCGCTGTTTTCGCATGCGAGCGCAACGTAGCCATGTGTGTCACCGATCTTATTATAAAGCGCGCCCGCGGCAGTCACGATACGGTCGTAGACCGCGCCGTAGCTGTGGCGGTAGGTACGGAAGCCGTCGTTCCCCTCACAGAGTATAAAATCCCTCTCTGCAAACGCAATGTTAAAAATATCCTCAAGCGTCTTATCCGATCTTTCAAGCTGACCCGAACGATCGTTCAGAACTTTTTTTACATTGATTCCCATATATTCTCCAAAGAAAATTGCCCGCAAAGCCGCGGGCAGTTTTTAGTTACGAATTAAAAATAGTCGTAATAGCCGTAGTCCTCAAAGCCAAGGCTCATAAGCCCTAAAAGAAGCATAGCGCCCGATGCGATAACACCGATAAGACCGAGTATTTTACCAACCTTTGCCATGCCCGACTGTGCGCCGTCACGCAGACAGCCCGCAGAAAGAATAAGTCCGACAACAGAAAGCGGTACCGAAAAAATACCAAAGGCAACAGCCATGGCAAGCGCAACACCGACAGCGCCCGTTGCAAGACCGATAAACGTATACAAAAGACCGAGACCTGCAAAAACAAGACCTGTAATCGACAGTATCATACCGACTATTATCTTACCCTTTGACACCTGCGGTGCCGGAGCCTGCTGATAATATCCGTTATATGCCTGATACTGCTGTGCATAAGGGTCAGGCTGTTGGTATACAGGCTGAGGCTGAGGCTGAACCTCCACCATCTGAGAACCGCAGACAGGACAGTAGTTGGACGGTTCCTCCGTTGAATAATTACAATTAGGACAAATGTACATGATAATCCCCCAAATCAAACATTTTACAATTATATTATATATTTATATGCATAATAATGCAACACTTTTTTAAAACGGCAGCCTTGCGCTGAGTGATACGAAGGTGTTTTTACACATTTCAATGGGACTGTCCATTGTAAAATCGTACTCAACACGCTCACCGTTTATCTCCCACACCTGCGGTGTGTCGTTATAGGTCCAGTCAAGCGGTTTTGCAATATCCGTCTGTTTTGAATTGATCTCAAACGCTTTTTTAAGGTCATCCGCTATCTCACCCGTTATACGCGACGGCTGCATTGACACAAAAAGTGGTGAACCGCTTTTTGCCAGAAGGTCAAGCCACTGACGGTTAAGCGACCACGGGATATTCTCTTCAAGAAGACCTACACAGTCGGCGTCGATCTTATAAAACGTGTTATTCTGACACAGTCTGAAGGCAAGTGTATTTACACCGTTAAAGCGGGTAACGTCCCAGTACTTTCCGCTGGTATCGTTACCTATTCTGTTTATCTCGACAAGACCTGCGCACAGATGGCTTATCGTATTACAGCCGATAACGTAGCTGTCCCCCGCTTCCTCGCGGATAAGACTGTAAAAATCAAGCACTATCTCCGCGCTTGTCTTTGTGTTATCGTAAAAGCTCCAATCGGTAACGTTTGTAATCAGTCCGTTAAGCTTCATTCCGTAGTCACCGAAGATATCGTAGGTGGAATAGTCGTGCTTTATAAGCTCATAGCCCCATGATTTTATATCGCGTACTGTCTTTCGGATAAGCGCCTTTACCTCAGGATGCGAGGGGTCGAGATGGTCAGGCTTATCTTTTTTATGTATGCACCAGTCGGGATGCGCCGTCTCAAGCTCCGTATCGTGAAGAAATCTCACCCATATACCCGGTCTTACGCCTGCCTTTTTAAATTCGTCGGCAACCTTTTTCATATCACCGTAGCGCTCGTTAGGAAGCCACGGACCTTCAACGGAGTTTACCTGCCAGCCGTCGTCAATTACCATAAAGGGCGGATTTTTGTTTTCACCCGCAAGGGACGCGATAACTCGCGCATCCTCTGTTATCTCCTCATAGCTTGACTTACCGTAGGCATAGTACCAGTTGTTTGAGCCGTAGACCGCCTCACGCGGAAAGATAGGGTCCTCACACATGACAGAGCAGAATTTTGTTGCCGCATCAAACTCGCTGATACCCTCGTACTTTTCACAGACAACAACGCCTGCCGTAAGCTCACGGCCGCCAAGGTCTACACCGACACCGCCTGAGCGCACGTCAAACCATGCGGTAACTCCGTTTACGTCACAGGTGAATGAAACAAACGAGGAGGGGCGCACCATGACACCGCAGCCGACGGTAACGTCACCGTCTGATGCGAGAAAATACCACGGCATAAACTTCTGATTACCCACAGCGCCCCAGGTGGAGTCACCGTAAGTCCTCTCCCACTTATCGCCCATCACACGTACGGGAGATGTGATCTTATTTTTCCAGAAAAGCCTTATCATTTTCGGCTTTGATTCGTTTGCAGTAAGCTTTACGTAAAGCTTGCGTCCTGCAAGCTCTGTTTTTACGGTTGCATCGGTATTTTCGCCGTCGCAGTATATTTTTATATCATCAGGTGCTCTTAAAATATCTATCATGACCGTCACTCCTTTTTAAAATAATTATATACTATACATTTATAAAAGTCTATATTGAAATATAAAAAAATATATGTTAACATTAGTAAAAATACGGGAGGTAATACATATGAAAAACAAGATTTTTTCGCTTACAGGCTTTAAGTTTTCGGGTGATATCAGCGAGGAGTTTTTTGACGGAGTTTACGTAAAATACGACGGCAAAAACGCAACGCTCGGTTTTAACACACTCCCGCAAAAAGCGCGTGCATATTTTCTTCTCAGCATGAAGGCAAAAAGCGGTGCGTTTGAAATAAAAGAACGTCCGGTTTTTGATACGTTAGGACCTATGCTTGACGTATCGCGCGGAAGGGTGATGACGGTAGAGGGTGTATGCCGCTTTATCGACAATATCGCGGCTCTGGGTATGAACATGCTTATGCTTTATACCGAGGACACCTACGAAATAAAAAACCGCCCGCAGTTCGGCTATCTGCGCGGAAGATATACGGCAGAGGAACTTAAATCTATTGATATATATGCAAAATCAATGGGTGTTGAGCTTATTCCCTGCATACAGACCTTCGGTCATCTTGAGCAGTACATTAAAAACCCCGAAGGCAAGGCAATGAGCGACAACGAGCGGGTGCTCATGGCAGGCGACGAGGCGGTCTACGAGTTTATTGAGGACGAGATAAGGACGGTACGCGAGGCGTTTTCTACCGACCGTGTGCATCTTGGTATGGACGAGACCTTCCGTCTCGGTCTTGGCAGATATCTTAAGAAAAACGGCTACCGCAAGTCAATTGATATATATAACGAGCACCTTGCCCGCGTGCTTGAAATAAGCGGCAAGTACTTTAAACAGCCGATGATATGGTCGGATATGCTTATGACTGCGCCTGACGGCAAGCTGTATTCTGAAGAGTGGACACCTGACAGCGAATATATCAACAAAATACCTAAGGGTGTCGACCTTGTTTTCTGGGATTATTATCACGACAGATATAACTTTTATGAGAAAAATATAAAAAACCATCAGCTTATCGGATGCAAAACGCTGTTCGGCGGCGGTGTGTGGACGTGGGACGGCATCGCGCCCAATTTTGAGTATACACTGAAAACGATGAAGCCTGCGCTGGAGGCATGCATTGACGGCGGTATAAAAGAGGTTATCGCTACCATGTGGGTAAGCGGCGGCTGCGGCGCAGATCTTACGCAGGCAATTCCCGGGCTTGCGGTATTTTCCGAGTACTGCTACCGCGGAAAAGAGTGCACCGATGATGATATTTTTGAAGTGTCGGCTCACCTTACAGGTGTTGACCGCGAGCTGTTTTATGCGATTTCTGATATCTATATGGGACAAAAGGGCGCCGCGTCACTTTCAAAGGCATTTTTGTTCAGTGACCTGCTTCTTGACCTCACCCATTATGACGTTGATTATGATGAGGCAAAAGAGGTGTTTGCAAAGGCAAGAGATATAATTTCAGGTAAAAAAGACTACGCCCACCGAGAGTTTTTCATGAAAATGTACGATATAGCTATTGACCGCGCGGAAATTCTCAAAAACATCAAGAAGGCGTACAAATCAGAAGACCGCGCCTATCTTAAGCTCGCGGCGGATGAGATATTGCCGCGTATTGTGAGCAACACGCGTGAGTTTTACGCTATGATCAAAAAGCTGTGGTATGCCGATTCCAAAAACAACGGCTTTGAAAACTACGCGCTTATTTTCGGCGGTACGATACAGCGCACCGAGGATGCTATTGAGCTTATAAACATGTATCTTGACGGAAAGCTCGACAAGATCGACCCGCTTGAGTGCGAAACGCTTTCCGGCTTTAACCGCACCTGGCGCACACCCGAATCATATATCGCAGTAATGAAATAAAAACATGCTCTCAGAAATAAAGAACGGGCGGTAAAAACTCTTACGTTTTTACCGCCCGATTTTTAACAGCCTGTCTCTTTTATATTAGTTCATTATCATTCCGACTATACAAATAACAAGAAAAATTGCATTTAAAAAGCCTAATACCGCATTTATAACAGAAAGAACCGTCTTACTTTTTATAACAAATCTTGCAGAGAAGTAGACGGATGCCGGCACAAACAGGAAAAACAAAGCTACCGGAACAAACGCCGAAAGAATATACGGGAATATATTTGCACATAACAGTAAAATTTCAAAAACCGTCTTATTCCTCGGTAAAGCACAGTCCTGCATATTGAAGTTATTTTCGCAGACCGCATTATGCGCCGCCGCATCAAAGTTACATTTATCGAATAACGACGGATCGATCTTCCAGTTGTCCGATAAATATGCGGCAATGACGTTGCCCGTGTCCGTTATCACAAGAACATACTCCGCATTCAGAGGAGCAGTCAGATATGCACGGCGTTTTACGCGGAGCGCTGTGTAAGAAAGATTATCTCCTGTATTAAAGAACAGTGTGTATTTGTGATGTATAAAGGAAATACCTGAGGTATCCCTGTCATCCTTATCGTATAAGATGCCCTTGATAACTCTATAACCGCTTTCATTAAAATCACGCTCTGATTTTTTATCCCTCAGAATTTGTGCGTGCGTAACGGTTCCTTGTGTTTTCGCTTTATATTTTGCAAAAAAATTATATCTTATCTTTACGGAATTTGAAATTGTCCTGAAATATTCAAAAGTACATATAATAAAAGTGACAAAGCACACTGCCAAAAACGCACCGTTATATTCGTTATCGGGAACAATTCCGTACAAAAGCATGCTTACCATACTTGACAGTATGAAAATAATACTTATGAGCAGGGTTTTGCCCTGCTCTTTTTGTATCGCCAATTCCTTTAAAGCAGTAAGGTCTGTAATATGCGGATGCTTTTTGCAGACCTTTTCAAAGGTTGACAGTGATCTCTCGCGTTCAGTCATAAGATCCCCTCCTCTTCAAAGCTCAGATAAAACGGTCACCCACGTGTGAAAACAGCATGGAACGGCCCGCTTCAAACGGAATGAACGAAATATAAACATCGGGGTTTTTGCCTCTTTTAATACCGTTTTTAAGCTTGATAAGACAAGCGTCTTTTTTAATAACAAACGGCGTTTTTCCGACGGTAACCTCTTCAATATCATCATAGTTGATTCTTAAAAGCTCTTTCGTTTTTCCTCTTAAGGGAACAAGCCCGAAGAAAAAACCGATTTCCCACGCAGGGCCGTAAAAGCTCATTGAGGTTTCGGAAAACTCCACGTCCGCGGTATAACTGTTTGTATAGTGTGTCACTTCCGCTTTAATACTCATATAAAATTCCTTCTTTCTTCAAAATATGGCAAAAGTCCAAAATTAGAATACCATAGTATTTTGGGTTTGTCAAGAATATTGGGATAATAGTATTGTAATATTTGTCAAAAAGGAGTTGCCATGTTAAGCAAAAACATATGTGCGTTAAGAACGTCTTTTGGCTGGACACAGGTACAGCTTGCTCAAAAATTAGGCGTAACAAAACAAACAGTTTCAAACTGGGAAAACGATAATATACAGCCGTCCATCGATATGCTGATAAAACTGTCAAAAATCTTTAACGTAACAACAGATTATTTATTGGGGCTATCACCTGCGAATTCAATAAACGTAGAAGACCTACCTATCGAATTTGTAGCACATCTTGTTCAAATCATAGATGATTATAATAAAAAGGGACTGTAAAAAAACTTGAACCGACCCAAAAAGTCAGACCAAAAATCTAACGATTGTGAGGTCGGTTCAAAACTCACGCTTCTTACAGTCCCTTTTTATTTTTTCCTCTTTCGTTGTAATCCTGCTCAATTGCTTCGCTCCAGCTGTCGTCAAGGGTCCTGCAAGCGCGCATACTGCTGACCGCCTTTGCTACCGTCTTATACAGCACGCGTGTGCCTTCTTTGTCGGCATTGTAATTTACCGCGCGGTTTTTGTCAATTCCGTAACGGCGCGCCGTTTCTACCGCGTCAATGTTTGCGCCGATAAATAAAAACTCCCACCCGTACTTTTCCTTCTGACGTCTTATCATTTTTTTAACGGTCTCGCTGTCATAGCGTCGGCTTGCATTTTCCATACCGTCAGTCGTGATAATAAACACGGTGTTTTCGGGCACATCCTCACGCCTTGCGTACTTGTGCACGTTACCGATATGGTGTATTGCCCCGCCAAGCGCATCAATAAGCGCCGTACAGCCTCTTACCGTATAGTCACGGTCTGTCATGGGACGGACCTTTTCAAGAGGCACTCTGTCGTAAAGCACCTCGCTTACGTCATCAAAAAGCACCGTCGACACGATACACTCGCCCGCCTCCCCGCGCTGCTTTTCTATCATCGCGTTAAATCCGCCGACAGTGTCACTCTCCAGCCCTGCCATCGAGCCGCTTCTGTCAAGAATAAATACCAGTTCTGTCAAATTGTTTTTCATAATGAAAATCCTCCCTTTTTGTTTTTGTGACTACATTGTACACCAAAAAAAGAGAGGATTGGTCGCATGGTATGCGACAAAAATATTATTTGATTTTTTCTTCCCACTCCGACTGTCTGAAGCCGACAAGCACAAAATCAGCACCTATGAGTATAGGTCTTTTAACCAGCATGCCGTCAGTCGCAAGAAGCTTTAACATCTCATCCTCACTCATGTCGGCAAGCTTATTTTTAAGATCCATCGACCTATATAAAAGCCCGCTTGTATTAAAGAATTTCTTAAGCGGAAGACCGCTTTTGCCATACCATTCCGCAAGCTCTGATAACGTGGGATTATCAAGCTTTATATCGCGCAGTTCATATTCATAACCGTTGTCGTCAAGCCACTTTTTTGCTTTCTGACAGGTCGTACATTTCGGGTAACAAATAAACTTTATCATTCTATCACCTCAATTAAAAAACTGACGGGGCGGAAGCCGTCGTTACAGGATATCATTGCAGATTTCGGGTTCTTCATCCAGCCGTCGTAAATATCTTCACCTCCGTGTGCAAGCGTCATTACAAAGGGTGACACGCTGTCCCACGCGCTGTCGCAAAAACCGTCCGGCTTTTGCCAGCCGTCACATATAAACACCTGCCCCTCCCCGATATCGCACGCGTGCTTTATAGGGTTTTCATATTTTTCAATCAGATCATCGTACCGCGCTTTTCTTACCGCGGTTATTTTTATTTTTTTCATAATCATGCTCCGAGAAGGCTCTGGTCAAAATCAAACAGCGCCTGATTTATTTCTGTAATATTATAGTTTCCGTGAGTTATAAAATACTCAATAATTATATCGAATTTATTACTGTGTGACAGCGCAAAGCCCGCTTTTTTAAGCATCTCCTCCGTCTCTGCAAGAGAAAGTTCAAGCGCGATAGCAAAAGCAATAGCTGTAGGCTTACTCGGCTTATAGTTGACGTCACTGCGGATTTTGGAAAACAGCTTTCTGTCGATATTCGCCTTTTTATAGCACTGCGGATCCTTTAACCCCTTTTCGTCTATCTTGCGAAGAAGCATCTGCGAAAAGCTTTCATCAATTTCGGGAAGCTCCATTTCAAGAAGCTCCCTGTCAAACGGCATCATGCACTTACATTCCGCCACGCGCGCGCCCGCCATCCGCGATCTTTCACAGCGGCGGTCGACCTGTGCGTCAACGTAATTGTCGTCAATATACTCGGCAATGTCAGAAAACAGCTTACCGCTTATTTTATGCGCCGTCTTATCAAAGATCACGATGTAGACAAGCATCTCGTTTTCAAGCAAAAATTCACCGATAACGTCAACTGCTGTCTTAAACGCCCTGTCCTTCGGATAACCGTATATTCCCGACGAGATAAGCGGAAAAGCAACCGACTCACACCCAAGCTCCTTTGCAAGCGCGAGCGATTTTTTATAGCAGGATTCAAGAAGCTCCTTTTCCCCTCGCTTACCGCCAAGCCAACGCGGGCCTACGGTATGTATCACGTATTTACAGGGCAGATTATAACCGCGAGTCACCTTTGCATTTCCCGTCTTACAACCGCCAAGCGTCTTACATTCTTCAAGCAGTTCCCTTCCTGCCGCCTTGTGAATCGCGCCGTCAACGCCCCCGCCGCCCCTAAGCGACTCGTTCGCGGCGTTTACAATGGCGTCTACCGCCATTTTGGTTATATCCTGTCTTATTATCTGTAACGGCATTTTATCCACCTCGTTTCTTTAAAATTATTTTAGCATATTACAGAGAAAATAGCAAATATTCCGTTAATTCAACAAATAATATTTATATTTTATATTGTAAACCTTATTTATTAAGTGGTATAATGAATAATGAGTAAATATACAAATTATTCGGGAGAAATAAAGCTTTGACAAGAAATGAACTGAGAAAACTTAACAGACTTCAGCTTCTTGAACTGTTGATTTTGCAGACAGAGGAAAACGAAGCACTTAAAAAACAGTTGGAGGAACTGCAGTTTAAAAACGAGCTTGATACGGCGCAGCTTTCAACGCTCGGCTCAATTGCCGAAGCAAGCATGCAGATAAGCGACGTATTCATGGCGGCGCAAAAGGCGGCGGATATGTATTTTGACGCGGCAAAAAAGCAGGCAAACGCCATCGTTGAGGATGCGCAGGCAAGGGCGGACGAAATTATCCGCAGGGCAAAGGAGAGCGTGGCCGAATGAAAAGAAGCCGTGTAAAAAAACAAGACTTCCCCGAAGTCGACATATTACAGGGCGAGTTAAAGCGCGAGCAGTACAGAAAGCGGTTTAACAAGCTTTTGCGAAGCACGGTGAATGCGCTCATTGTCGTTGCCGCCATTGCGGCACTTGTTGCAACCCTTGTTTTTCCCGTTTTACAGATCGTCGGAACAAGCATGGAGCCGAATCTGACAAACGGTGAGCTTGTGTTGCTTGTAAAGACTGACAGACTGAAATCGGGCGACCTGTGCGCGTTTTATTATTCAAACAAGATACTTATAAAGCGCATTATCGCAGTGCCCGGAGACTATCTGTGGATAGAGGAGGACGGCACCGTCTTTCTCAACGGCGAACAGCTTGACGAGCCGTACGTAAGCGAAAAATCGCTCGGCGAATGCGATATTGAGTTTCCATATCAGGTGCCCGAAAACGCATATTTCATGATGGGCGACAAAAGGGAGACGTCGATCGACAGCAGAAGCAGTACGATAGGCTGTATTGCAAAGGATCAGATAGTCGGAAAGCTTTTATGTAAATTCTGGCCGCTTAACAGATTTAAATGGTTTTTATAATACCGCAAAGAAATTTTAACGGAAAGGAGGCGGACGGTACTGAAAAGCATAAAAATATACTTAATAAAAGCAAGGCAGAACAGCCGTATGAGGCATCAGTTTTTCAGTATTGCTCTCTGCCTCTCTCTGATAACCGTTCTATGCGTGTTCTGGTATCTCAAGCTGACGGGCATAACGCTCGCGGGCGAGGCATTTTGCGGAACTGACGAGCACGTACATTCAGAGCAATGTACAGACGTATGCGAGCTTACAGAGCACGTACATACCGAAAGCTGTTACAGCGACATTACCGCCGATATTGAGACGGCGGACGATTGGGAAGCAAGCCTTGCAGAGATTGAAAGGCAACCCACAACGGCACAAAACGTAGTGCTTGTTGCACGCTCACAGCTTGGAAACAAAGAAAGCGAGCTTAATTTTCAGGTGACAGAAAGCGGTGTACGGCAGGGCATAACCCGCTACGGACAGTGGTACGGAAACCCCTACGGCGACTGGTCGGCAATGTTTGCGTCCTTCTGTCTTTACTATTCGGGCGCAGACGGCGTTCCTGCAAATGCGGGCGCGGAGTCGATGAGGATTGAGTGGGAGACAGAAGGTATTTACAGAACCGCCTCCCAATATGCGCCGATGGTCGGCAACCTTATGTTTGTCGGAAGTGAAAAGGCGGATGCCGTTGCGATAATCACATCGGTTACCGATGACACGGTGACAACCGTTCAGGGCGACGTTGACGGTGAAGTAAAAGAGGTGGCCTACTCTGTTACCGACAGCGCTATTCTCGGCTACGGTCTTGTACCCGAAAGTTCGGAATTTGCGGTACTTGTCGAGCCGCCCGAAACGGCGGATTCAATTGCCACCACGACCGCGTTTAACACCTCGATGCTGACAAGCACGAGCAGATTTGTGATTTACACCTATTATAACGGCGGTACCTACGCAATTGACGGCGCGGGAAACGCGGTACAGATCTTTATTGACCAAAACGGAAAGATACGTACCGACCATGAAAACCCCGATATGCTTCTATGGACGTTCTCGTGGTATAACAGCAGTTCCACCGCGATACAGAACGTGGCAAGCGGAAGATACCTGCACCCCTACTACAACGGCGCATACGATAACGGAATAACGACGCCGGGCAGATGGGGGACGACGGCATCCGCCTCGGGCGCAGGGGTTAAATTCATCCACTCTGCATACATCGGGCAGGATATTGCAAACGGACGGTTTGTGATGACCCGCAATCAAGATCAGAACGTCACCTTCTATATCGGCATAAGTAATCCGTGTACGCTATGGTTTGACGGTACAAACGGCGGTATCATGAGCCTCGGCGGATCGGATAACAGCAGTGTATCGGCATTTACCGACAGCGTCATCACACTTCCGTCAAGCTGGAAGTCGCCTGAAAAATACAACTACACGTTAAAAGGCTGGTATGACATTACAAACCACAAATACTATGCGCCGGGTGACAGGGTGACCGTCACGGGCAACACTGTATTTTACGCCGACTGGAAAGCATCGACCTACGATATCGGCGAATTCAATTCGCTGACGGATACCACATCAAGCACAAACAGCTTTATAACAACCCGCGTGTTTGACTACGGCGCACTGCTCAACGTACTTTCCGAATCGGTGACCGTCACGGCAGACGCAAACGGTCACAGCGAAACGTGGGATCTTCTCACTTCGGGCAACAATCTGTATAACGGTGAGCCGACCCTTAACTTTATACTTCGTGACTGGGACATAGGAAACGAGGATATATCATACCCGAGAGGGCATAACGACATAAACAATCCTACCGACGCGGGCACCGTCTACCCCGGTCTTTATACCGAGACTATACGAAGGGTACTGTTTGACCCTGAGTACAAGCTTCCCGGTAAGGAATACGTCGGTGAGGGCGACCATCTTTTCCAGCACTGTCTTGATACCTCACACGACCATTACGGCTATTACTATTACAATTCCGAGCGCAACGCGGCATCCTATAATCAGAGTGACGGACGGTTTTACGTTTACGATTATCTGGAAGCGACGCGTGACTCGATAAACAACGAGGATTCGGGAAAGTATTCCGACTTTCTCCCCTTCAACTCACCCTACGCCAATACGAACGGCAAAAACACTGCCACCTACACCTATGAAGGTACCGAGGGTGAATATGTCGGCACCACCCACTACATGTACGACAGCCGATACAACGACAGCGGTAACACGACAAACAATGTCGGAACAAACTTCTGGTTCGGTATGAGTGTTGAGATAGACTTTTATCTGCCAAACGTACCGGGAAGCGTTGTTGCAGACGGCGGCTACGGTAACAAGGACGTCTACGGCGCGGACATGCACTTTAAGTTTACGGGTGACGACGACGTATGGGTATTCGTTGACGATAAGATGCTTCTCGACCTCGGCGGTCTGCACGGACGCGAGTCGGGCGATATCAACTTCTCGACGGGAGAGGTCACGGTTAACGGCGTACGGCACGATGAGTTCAGCAACGCGTTAAAGAGTGTAAACGCGGGCGAGCATAAGCTGACGCTTTACTATCTCGAACGCGGAAGCTCGATGTCAAACTGCGCGATATACTTTAACCTTGCGCCGCGGTTTGACTTTACCATACAAAAAGAGGACGTGCTTACAAAAGATGTGCTCAACGGCGCGCAGTTCTCGGTATACACCGATAGCGCGTGCACAGTTCCCGCAGAGCTTTGGGAGAGCAAGGCATCGCACGATAACAACGACCCCTCGACAAACGTTTTCACCGTCAAAGACGGTAAGGCACATATGTGGGGCATGGGCGCGGGCAACGTTTATTACATAAAAGAAACCAAACCGCCCGATAACGATAATTACGGACTGCCAAACGGCATTATCCGTATCACCTTTGATAAAAACGGAACGGCAAGCTACAACGTTGAAATTCTTGATGACGGCGCGAATGTTTCGCCCGGATTTATCGTCCACGGCTTCAGGATCGACGCGCAGACGCAGGAGGCGTACATTGTCGCCACCAACGCGCCGAAATGGGTAAAGGAAACGACTGTCGTTCAGGCGTTCAAGCATTGGAACGATTCGCTCGACCACTCGGCTGACAGTGTTACGGTCTACCTTACGGTAACCGATGCGGACGGCGCACTCACGCGAATACAGGAGGCAGTGCTCAGTCCCGACAATGACTGGACTGTAAGGTGGGACAACCTTCCCAAGTATGCCGAGGACGGCAAAACGCCGATACGGTACGGCGTGGAAGAAGAATACGTTCCGGGCTACTACGGAAGCGTGCAGACGGTGACAGGCCAGTTTGAAATTTCAAATTCCGTCTGGACGGACGTTACCGCCTTTGAAAACGGCAAGGTGTATATACTTAAAAACTCTGCGGGGCTTGCGCTTTCAACACAGCGCTATGCTGAAGATACAGGCTATGCATGGGTAAGCGAGGAGAGTGCAAAGTCATCGCCCCTTGCGAAGTGGACGGCATCTGTAAGCGCAGGCAACGTTCGTCTTACAAACCTTGCGGGGCAGACGATAACCTTCTACTACGGAAACGGAAATCCGACCGACTTTTATGCGTTCAATCAACAGGTAGAGGATAACAACCGCAAGCAGTATTTCAGGTTTACACTGACGGCAAACGGTATAAGCCTGCAATATAGCAACTACTATCTGTACAGTAACATGAACGGCTCGCAGAAATTCCTGACAGGTACGTCAAGCGCAAACGCTTTATATCTTACCCCAAGCACAGAGATAACAACTACAAGCACAATACCAATTGAACAAACGGGATTTCTTATTGAAAACACACCGCTTGACAAGGAAACGTCGGTGACGGTTTTCAAAGAATGGTCAGTCCCGCCCGAAATGGACGAAACCGCCTACGAGCAGGCGCGCGTTACAGTTCAGCTGTACGCTAACGGCGTATTTTCGGGAAGAACGGTAACTCTTACCCTTAAAAACGGCTGGAAGGACGTATTCAAAGGTCTTCCCTACACCGATTCTTCGGGTAACGTTATAGAATATACGGTAAAAGAGGTTAAATTCGCTGATAACTGGAGCGTAAGCTACGGCGAAATGATAACAACGGGCAGTTCACCGCCCGCCTATTCGATAACCTTGACCAACACCTACCGCACAGGCGGGCCGATACTTCCTTCGACAGGCTCTCCTGCGAGATTATGTTTTATATTATGCGGTGCATTGATAATCCTTTGCACGCTGGTATATGCAATTTGGTACAGGCGTAGCCGTGAAAGGAGGCTCAGGTAGGCTCTGTTTCAGAAATACGCAAAAAACAAATAAATCATTTTTTAGAAAGAGGAAAAAACTATGAAAAGAATTATTTCATCAGCACTTGCAGTTATGCTTATTCTTTGTCTGTCAATCACAGCATTTGCAGCAAACGAAGCAAACGGCACAATCACCATCAACGGTATCAGCAACGATACCGCCTACGCAGTTTATCAGCTTTTAGACCTTGAAAGCTACGACAAGGATTCGGGCGCTTATTCTTACACGGTCAACAGCGCATGGGCCGCTTTCTTCGCAACAGAAGATGCAAAGCAGTACGTTTCAATTGACGATGCAGGCTACGTTTCATGGAAAGCGGGCGAGGCTGATTCAGTTGTTGCGGCATTTGCACAGAAGGCTCTTGCATATGCTAAGGCAAACGGCATCACACCTGTAAAGACTTCAGAAAACACAGGCGATATGACAGTTGATGGTGGCGTCGGTAAGTTCACAGGTCTTAACCTCGGTTGGTACCTTATCGACTCATCAGCGGGTGCTCTTTGCGGTCTTACAACAACAAACCCCAACGCATCTGTAAACGCTAAAAACCACACTCCCACCATCGACAAGCAGGTTCAGGAAGACCTTACGGGTATGTGGGGCGACACAAACACGGCTGACATCGGTCAGATCGTAAACTTTATGACAATCATCCACGTTGCAGCAGGTGCTGAAAACTACGTAATGCACGACGTTATGTCAGAACACTTCACCTTTGTACAGGATGCAGACAACAACCGCGGTGTTACTTCTATCAAGCTTGTACGCAGCAACGGTTCTGAGACAACACTTGCTCTTGGTACAGATTACACGGTAAAGACTGACGGTATAGGCGACACATGTACGTTTGAGGTTGTATTCAGCGACGCGCTCGTTGCAACACTCAAGGCTAACGACAGAATCCTTACATACTACAATGCAATGCTTAACCGCTACGCTGAGGTCGGTACTGATAACGGCAACCCCAACGAATCCTTCCTTGAGTACGGTGAGGAACACTACACAACACACGACAAGACAGAGACCTACACCTTCTCTATCGACATCATCAAAACAGACTCTGCAAACAAGCTTATCGACGGCGCTGAGTTCCGTATTTACGATGCGGCTACAGGCGGTAACGAGATAAAGGTTGTTCCGCTTATGGAGTCAGACAATACAACACCTGTTCTTGATGCTGACGGCAACCAGATGTACCGCCGCGCAAGAGAGGACGAAGACGGTGTTGCTATCAAGGTTACAGACGGTAAAATCACAGTAATCGGTTTTGACAACGGCGTATACTACCTCGAAGAGACAGTTGCTCCTTCAGGCTACAACAAGCTTACTGCACGTAAGGAATTTACAATTGCAGACGGCAACCTCGATTCAGTATTCAACGACGGCATCTACTCAACAGGCTCAGGCGTTCACGTTGTCAATAAGACAGGTTCTATGCTTCCTGAGACAGGTGCTACAGGCACTATCATCTTTATAACAGTCGGCGTTCTCGTTGTTCTCGTTACAGGCGTTATCCTTGTAACAAAGAAGAGAATGGGCATGATTCAGGACTAATTATTATATTTACTTGCGAAAGCGGGTCTTTACCCGCTTTCGCAACAATAAAACGGCAGGGAGGAACTTATGAAAAACAAAAAAGTAACAATTGCACTGCTTGTGTCCTTTTTCATAGGCTTGTCCGTGCTGTTATACCCGACTGTCAGCAGCTACTGGAACTCAAAAACGCAGAGTGAAGCTATCGTTGACTACGAAAAAATCCTGTCCTCCTACACGCCTGAGGACTACACCGAAATATTCAATACGGCGGACGAATATAACAAGGCGCTGGCAAGCCTTGATTTCCCGCTTGTCGATTTTTATAAGATAGAGGAAAAATACTGGAAGGCGCTTGATATCAGCGGTACGGGAATGATGGGCTACGTTTCAATACCGAAAATAAATCAGGAGCTTCCCGTCTACCACGGCACGTCGGACGCAGTGCTGAGTACTGCGGCGGGACATCTGCAGGGAACAAGCCTGCCTGTAGGGGGCGAGAGCACCCATTGTATCGTGTCTGCACACAGGGGACTTCCCACCGCAACGCTTTTTACCTATCTTGACCGCATGGAGATTGGCGACACCTTCTCATTTACAATTCTTGACAGGACCTTTACCTATCAGGTGGATCAGATACGCATTGTCGAGCCTGACGATACCGGGCTTATTCAGC
>JAZPZR010000075.1:0-19957 GCA_045544795.1 Eubacteriales bacterium | reverse complement strand
TCCTTGGCTCACAGAACGACATGGCTACGATCCGACTTGTCGATGCGAACAAAACAGCAAAAACGATAGCCAGAACAACAATAACCGTGTAAAAGCATCCATCGACATAAGCGCTGTCTTCAAGCATCTCGGTTATATCGGTTGTCATTGCGCTTTGATAATTGCTATATCCCTGATCGACCATTATTTTAATTATAACATTAAAATAAAAAAGAAATGAATCGACTATCTTTATACGCAGATCTCTTAACAAAAGCATAATTGCTGCAGAAGAAGCGACAAACACACTGATAAAAGTAATAAAAACTTTATTATTTAACGTAAAAAGCATTGCAATTACCATCACAGGAACCGCAATCGCAATTATCGGCAGTATTCCGACAGTCATTTGCGCAGACGTTGAAACAGAATATAAAAAACCAATAAGCGTCACGCAAAGAAGCAACGCCTGAAAAACGAATGACAAGGCAAAGCCGTTGGATTTATACTTCAACGAATCAACTACGACAGTCTTAGGCTTTATTAAATTGTTATTTTTCGATTTTAATCTCATTTATTTATGCCCTTTTTTCCTGTTTTTCTATATAGTCCTTCGTAAAAGTAATAACTCCAGAATCAACGGTTGACTCTTCAAGAGCAATATTTACAATTTTCAGATCAGAATTTTTATCAACAAACTGTTTTTTAACGCTTTTATACATCTCTTCAGACAGATTTGAAGTAATTATCGAAACCTCGCATCCTGACAAAACGTTATTATCAACACTTCTGAGAAGATCAATTACATTAGTATCTCTCACCATCGGCGACATAGATAAATACATTTCCGCTTCAAGAAGATCTGCCGGAGTAGAAATTGAAAACCGCGACACTTCACTCTTGGACGTATTTACAATCAGACTGAAACGGATACCGTTTTTCTGATAATCACGAATAATTGAAAGAGTTGCTTCAACAACGCAGTCAGTAAGACTTGTTGACATATATTCGTCAGTATGATATGCCGACATATCAGCAATAATATATGCCTGATCAAAAATATCTTCCGCAAAAGATTTCATTACAAGTCCATCTGATTTTGAAGAGAGCTTCCAATGAATGTTTTTTATATTATCACCGACAACGTAATCACGGACGCCAACCATATCACCGCCGTCAAGCACAACAGACGTTCCGATAAGATTTGAATTTTCCTGATTCTGAAGTTCAGAGTTAACAGGAAAATCGATTTTTATACGTCTTGCACCTACGTGAACGGTAATCTCTTTACCAATATTCTTTTTAAGCTTGATCAAACGTAAAAAATCATAAAACTCAACTGAATCGACAGTTATACCGTATGTACCTCGATTGGCAAAAACACATTTATAATCAAAATAGCCCAAACGACCGCAGGCAGCGTTAAGCATAAAGGTGACAGTTTCAGTGTTTTTACCGTCTTCGTCAGGCACGGTACAGTTAAGTTTAAAAGACGACGAAATGAAAGGGCTGGAGTTTTTCATCGCAATCCTCATGACAAACTGATCAAAACGTGACAAGACGTTGTTTGATACAGATATTTTAACGTTCATAAGAGGATAGCTTATAACACCGAGAATAATCGACATAATGGGTATAAGCAACAGGACGATAAACGTCAGCAGTGATACTGGGTCATACAGCGCCTGAGAAAAAACAAACGCTGCAATTATTATCACAAGATATATTAGACGCGATTTCCACATACCGAACTAACCTGACCTTATTTTCTGAGAATAGGTGCTTTTATACTGTTTTTGATTTCATTAAGCACCACATCGTTTGTAAGTCTGTCAAGCTTTGCTTCAGCTGACAAAACTATTCTATGACCGACAACGTACGGGAACATATCAATAACGTCCTGCGGGGTTACGTAATTACGGCCGGAAATAAGTGCATTTGCAGATGACGCCTTGAGCAAAGCAATAGACGCACGCGGAGATGCGGCAAGAACGATATTTTTATTTGATCTTGTTGCCTGAATAAGATCGACTATATACTTACAGATAGCTTTATCAACGTACATATCAGAAACAGCCTGCTGCATCTGAAGAACGTCAGCTACAGACGCAACCGCCTTAACACTGTCAATAGGATTACTGTTTTTACGGTCTGAAATGATCTGTACTTCCGACTCGTTATCGGGATAACCGATAGTAAACTTAACAAGAAATCTGTCAAGCTGAGCTTCGGGAAGAGGATATGTACCGACAAAACCAAGCGGGTTTTCGGTTGCAATAACCATAAACGGCTTTGGAAGCTCGCGTGTAACACCGTCAACAGTCACCTGTTTTTCCTCCATTGCTTCAAGAAGGGCAGACTGTGTTTTGGGCGAGGTTCTGTTGATTTCATCTGCAATAAGGATATTTGTCATAACAACGCCGGGCTTATAAACAAAATCGCCTTTTTCTTTATCAAAAACAGAAAAACCGGAGATATCACTTGCCATAACGTCAGGAGTAAGCTGCACACGCTTATATTCAAGGCCGATAGCTTTAGACATTGCCGCGGCAATAGTAGTTTTGCCGACACCGGGAACGTCTTCAATAAGAACGTGACCGCCGCTGATAAGAGCAAGAACCAACATCTTTACAGTCTCAGGCTTACCGACAATGACCTTATTTATTTCCTGCATGATTGAATAGCACGTCTGTGCCGGATTATTGAACATATTTTCCACTTTTTTATACCTCATATACAAATTTTACTTTATATTAACATAAACATAATATAATTTCAATAAGATTATAAAAATAAAGGCATCATTTGATACCTTTACTTCATTATTATTGCAATCAGATCGGCACTGTAACCGTCACGCACCTCTATAAGAGACGCCTTTTTTGTTTTTAGATTAAAAGCGAAATTGATCTCAAGATTTATCTTTTCATCCTCTTCAAAATCCGATTGATCTTCAGCATTATAAAGCTTCACGTAAATCTTGTCAGAGTCAATATCATAAAGTTCTCTGTTAAGAATCGAATAATCAATACCTTCCGGTTCATCTGTAAACTTTCTGCTTGAGCGAAAAGCAGGTTTGAACAGCTCTTCAAGAGCAACAACGAAATTATCACTCTCCTCACCTATCGAAGAAAGAACTAACTGAGCACTGTTCTTTATAAGTTTTGTAGTCTTGAAGAACGAGCGTCTGACGATCACCGGAATTGTAACGGCCGCTCCGACGGTTTTTTCGTTATATTCCGCCTTGATAACAAAAGAAAGCTTATCGTCTTCAAATTCAACGTCTGAAATATCAAAAATCATTTCACCGTCATATTTTTCATAGAATAATTCTGTCATTTAGCACCTCGGATTATTTATTTAATATTTTTAGAACTTCGTCATAAAGGGAATTGATATCCTTAAACTGTCTGTGAACAGAAGCAAATCTGACGTAAGCAACGTCGTCAAGCTCCTTAAGACGTTCCATAACCAGATCACCAATAAAATCCGTTGTGATCTCTTTTTGTAAAGAGTTGGCAATCGTTGATTCAATATCGTCCGCCACCCTTTCCATATCCTCAATAGAAACGGGGCGTTTTTCACATGCACGCATAAGCCCACGAAGAATTTTATCCCTTGAAAACTGCTCGCGGGTATTATCTTTTTTTATAACGTAAAGCGGAATGGTTTCAATCGCTTCAAAGGTAGTAAACCTTTTCTGACATTGAATACACTCACGTCTTCTCCGGATTTTGCTGCCGTCGTCGGTAGGACGCGAATCTATGACCTTACTGTCAGTATCTCCGCAAAAAGGACATCTCATAAAAAGTACCTCCTGAATTGAATAAAATAATAATATCACGGTCAAACCGACTTGTAAAGTAATATTTTGAAACATTTATATTGACAAAAAGATTCCGTTCGACTAAAATAGTCTAAGATGTATTATAAAATTTGCGCCCGTAGCTCAGCAGGATAGAGCGTTCGCCTCCTAAGCGAAAGGCCGTGCGTTCGAATCGCGCCGGGCGCGCCATTTTTAAAAAATATTGAAACTGCTACCGAGTAGTAGAATGTAAAAAGCATTCGTTTACACATCGTTAGGTCTTAGAAGATGTGTATGCGGATGCTTTTTTTGAGGTGAGTTAAATGAAAAGTAATTATTTTTCAAAAATCGAAATGGCAATATGGAGTATATCTGTTCTGGTGATAATACTTTCTTTTTTTATATTCGATCGGGAGAACTATATAACCTTATGTGCTTCAATAATAGGTGTTACGTCACTTATCTTTAATGCAAAAGGCAACCCCTTCGGACAGGTCTTAATGATAATTTTCAGCATGCTGTACGGATATATTTCCTTTAGTTTTGCATATTACGGCGAAATGATAACGTATGTCGGAATGACAATGCCGATGGCGGTATTTGCGCTTATCTCATGGCTTAAAAACCCATACAACGGAAACAAGGCAGAGGTAAAGGTAAATACGATTTCAAAAAAAGAAGTAACTGTAATGTGGATTTTCACCGTCATGGTAACTTTTGTTTTTTATTTTATTTTAAATTTCTTCAATACAGCAAACATGCTGCCGAGTACACTTTCTGTGACAACGAGTTTTATTGCAGTTTATCTCACATGGCTAAGAAGCCCTTACTTTGCCTTAGCGTACGCCGCAAATGATATAATTTTGATAATCTTATGGACAATGGCAAGTATAAGCGATATAAAATATATTTCCGTAATCGTTTGCTTTATTGCATTTTTAGTAAACGATATATACGGATATATATGTTGGCAAAGAATGAAAATAAGACAGGGTGAAAACAAATAATAACATTTTTGACATTTAGCAACTGAATTTGTCGCAATATTTTATTGCAAAATTTCATAAATAGCAATATAATTAAAAGAAAAAAGGAGAAGCATCATGGATATATTTTCACTTAAAAATAAAGTTGCGCTGATAACAGGAGGCGCAGGTCTTTACGGCAGACAGCTCGTAAAAGCACTTGCAATGGCAGGTGCACGTGTCTATATGGCTTCAAGAAATGTAGAAAAAAACCAGGAAGTTGCAGATAAGCTCAACAGCGAAGGATATGACGTAAGAGTTGCATACCTCGATCTCGGTGACGAAAAAAGTATCAATAACCTGAGAGATTATATCTATAAAGAGGAAGGCAAAGTTGATGTACTTGTTAATAACTCTGTACTCCGTACAATGAAAGGATATCACGATACTGCTGAAAACTTTTCTAAAAGTATGGAGATCAATGCAACAGGTCTTTTCCTTATTTCACGCGCTTTCGGTGATGAGATGAGTAAGGCAGGCAGCGGATCCATAATCAATATCGGCTCATACATGGGTCTTTTAGGTCCTGACTATAATTTGTATGAAGGAACCACAATGAACCGCGACGGCGGTGTTCCCGACTATTTCTTCCACAAAGGCGGCATGACAAATTATACAAGATACCTTGCAAGTCATTACGGTAAATCGGGTGTGCGTTGTAACGTTCTTGAGCTTGGCGGTTATTTCAACAATCAGCCTGCTGAATTTGTTGAAAGATACAGCAAGTCGACATGCCTGGGAAGAATGGCAAACGATACAGATATCATGGGAGCACTTATTTTTCTTGCATCCGATGCGTCTGCATACGTTACAGGCGCCGTCATTCCCGTCGACGGCGGCTACACCGCAAAATAATCAACGGAGGAAATATAATTGAATTATACAGAAAAAAATAGTCTTAAAATATCACAGATGACTCTCGGCACCGTACAACTCGGTATGTCATACGGTGTAAACAATTCTACGGGAATGCCAAGTGAAGAAGAAAGCTTTAAAATACTTGACACTGCATATAATAACGGCATCACGATGCTCGACACTTCTGATGACTACGGCAAAAGCGAAGAAGTCATCGGTAAATACATAAAAACAAATCCCGACAAAAGTTTTGATATATGTACAAAATTCAAGGTGACAGAAGCCACCTCAAATGACATCTATGCATCGTTGAGAGATTTTGCACTTAAGTCTGCTAAAAAGCTTAATATCGAAAGCATTCCGATTTTTATGTGTCATACCGAGCAGAACTACCTTGACTACGGCAAAAAACTCACTGACGCTCTTGATGAACTTAAAAAAGAAGGAATAATCATCAATTCAGGCATTTCTCTTTCAAGAAAAGATGAACTCAACAGAATTGCCGACTCAGGTAAATTTGATGCAATTCAGATGCCGATGAATATATTTGACAATAAAGAAATAATCGACGGTACAATTGACAGAATATCATCAAACGGAATCGCAATTTTTATCAGAAGCGTTTATTTACAGGGACTCTTCTTCAAACAGACAGATTCACTTAAAGAAACAAACCTTGACATCGCAATTCCGTATATAGAAAAGTTAAACGAAGTGGCAAAGGACAATCAAATATCAGTAGCACAGCTCGCTCTCTCCTTTATACGCGACAGTAAAGGCGTAGATTCCCTTGTTGTCGGAAGCGAAACTCCGGAACAGGTAGATCAAAATGTACAAATGTTTACAACACCTGCCCTGAGCAGTAAAACGCTTGCAAACATATACGATATATTTGCAAGCGTAGATAAATATATAGTTTCCCCATGGTTATGGTCAAAGCCGCGAACATAAATCAATAGTGATAATTTCATTCAAAACCACTGTAAAGTATTAGCCCTTAACAGTGGTTTTTTATTATTTTATATTTTTCCTATTGAAATTTGTTGTATTTATTGATATACTATGTTAAAATTGTATTCAATAAAATTCAAACGGAGGTAAAATGAACAGAAAAAGCAGTATTCAACACGCTTTGATATCAAGCATTATATCCATGTTAATCTGTTGCACTATGCTTGTAGGGTCAACGTTCGCTTGGTTCAGTGACTCTGTTTCAAGTGGTAAAAACAGAATATCTGCAGGAAATCTGGAAGTTGATCTTCTTGTTTTAAAAGATGGCGAATATGTTTCTGTGGCCAACGGAAGCGGTGATATATTTGCGGAATCAGGCAACGAAATCATATGGGAACCCAACGTAACCAAGGTTGTTCATCTTGCCGTTGAAAACAGCGGCTCATTAGCTTTAAAATACGATCTTTTACTTTCCGTATCTGATCAGGGTCTTGGCAACGCACTTGATTATGCGATTATTCCTACGGAAAAATTTAATAAAAGTATAACCGAATGGACTGAAATTATAAAAAATGCCGATCCACTCGATGAAAACGGCGCGTTATATGCACAGCTTTCTTCGGGCACAAAGATCGTACGTTCAAAAAGCGTTATTCCCGATAAAGATAATTCTAAACCCGGCTACGACTATTTTACTCTGATAGTTCACATGGGCAATAACGTCGAAAATAAATTTCAGGCTCAATCAGTTGTAATTGATCTCTCCATCCACGCGACACAGGCTTCAGATGAGGCTGACAGTTTCGGTTCCGATTTTGATATCGATGCAAAGAACGATTATATCTTCTACTCCGGCGGAAACTTTATAACAACTTGGAATGACGCACCGGAGGATAGTATCATATACCTGCTTACTGATGCTGTAAATACAAATAGTATGCCTTTGGGAAGACTGCAGGTTGACAAATCAATGACTATAGTCCTTGCTGATAACTCTTTCCTGAAAGAGTTTGAATTCATTCAGCCTGATAAAACATTAACCTTAAAGAACGGTACATCTGATTCGATTTCATTCTTTGGTACAGGAACTGTTATACTTGATTCACTGACAATTACATCAAAAGAAGATCAGAAATCAGCTATAACACTTTCCGATGCAGATATAAATATGATAATAAACGGAAAGACGACCGTTATAGGTTCCAAGGGCGGCGACGGTATTTCCGTTCCCGCGGGAAGCAGACTGCATCTTTCGGGCGCAGGCAATCTCACTGCAATCGGAAACGGCGGATTTGAATATTTAGAAAATCATCCTGAATACAGTAATACTTCCGATTCTACGTTCCAGGGACTCGCCGGTAGCGGTATAGGTAACGCAGCAGAGCATGTTGGTGAAATCATTATTGACGGTCTTAAAAATTTAACAGCGCTTGGCTACGGTCATCATGCGCACGGTATAGGAGGCCAAACAGATTCAGTCACCATTAAGAACACGACCATAAATCATGTCCGCGGCGGCTTTGCACAAAGTAAAATGCTTATCGATACAGAATACGGTAAAACCGAGCCCGAAGGCTCCCCTGCTATCGGTATTCAATATACAGCAGGAACCGTCTCTCTTGATTCTGTCAAGATAAACCGTGCCGACGGCGGCAGTAAGGCGGCGGCTATCGGTGGGGCATATCACACTCCCGTTAATATAATCATTAAAAATTCAACACTTAATAATATAATCGGCGGAAATGCATCTGCCGGCATCGGCGGAAGCAGAATACAGAAAGACACTCCTTCGCAATCTATAAATATTTCAATAACCGATTCTACGATTCAAGCAACCGGCGGTGATTTCGGAGCAGCGATCGGTTCCGGTTACGACACGTATTGTACCTCCGTAAACCCACCCGTTGCAACCATAAATATTTCAGGAAACTCTAAGATAACTGCGAGAGGCGGAAAGCATGCCGCAGCAATCGGCACAGGTTATCACGCAGTCGGACTAAGCGGTAAGATTGAAAGCACAGTTCTATTAGATCTCATACCGGGAGAAGCAAGAACTGACAAACCCGAATATTCTGTACCTCAGACGGTTGGCTTTGGCGTATTGGATCCGTCGCGCGAAGGCGCTCTTATTTCAAATTATACTTTTGAAAACCTTGCCACAATCAAATCAGTACAATAACAAAAAGCGGTAGGAAACTACCGCTTTTATTTAAGGAGAAACAACATGCAAAAAAGAAAATTACGCGAATACGCAAAGCTTATTGCACAAAAAGGTGCAAACATTCAGAAAAAGCAAAACGTCATTATAACAGCTGAATTGGATCAGCCTGAATTTATTGAAATACTTGCAGACGAATGCTACAAGGCAGGCGCGGGTAACGTCGAAATCCACTGGACACATCAGCCCGCAGACAAAATAGGAATACGTCACCGCACACTCACAAATCTCTCTCAAGTACAGGATTGGGAGATTGAGAGAATGAAATACTATGAAAAAACACTTCCTGCAATGATCTACATTTTATCCGAAGACCCCGACGGCTTCAACGGTGTAAATCAGGAAAAGCTGTCAAAATCACATCAAGCCAGAAGACGTGTTTTCAAACCGTACCGCGATAGAATGGATAATAATTATCAATGGTGCATTGCCGCAGTTCCCGGTGTAAAGTGGGCAAAAAAGCTGTTTCCCGAACTTTCAAAGCATCAGGCTGTCGAAAAACTGTGGGAAGAAATCCTCAAAGCATCCCGCGCATACGAAGCTCCAATGGAAGCGTGGGAAAAGCATAACAAAAACATCGCAGAAAAATGCGAATATCTTAACTCTCTTGACCTTGTATCATTAAAGTATAAATCGTCAAACGGAACAGATTTTACGGTCGGTCTTATTCCGGGAACAAGTTTTCTTGGCGGCGCAGGAAAAACCGCAAACGGAATCGTTTACAATGCAAACATACCCAGTGAAGAAGTATTTATATCGCCCAAAAAGGGTGTTGCTGAAGGTAAAGTAGTTTCGACCAAACCCCTTTCCTATCAGTCACAGTTAATAGAAGATTTTACAATTACATTTAAAGACGGTAAAGCAGTGGAATATTCTGCAAAAAAGAATGAGGAACTTCTTGGCAAGCTTCTTTCAATGGACGAAAATGCCGTTTATCTTGGCGAATGCGCTCTTGTTCCGTACAACTCCCCTATCAATCTGTCAGGCATACTCTATTACAACACTCTTTTTGACGAAAACGCATGCTGTCATCTCGCACTCGGTGCAGGCTTTAACGAATGTGTAAACGGCTTTGAAAACAAAAGCTTTGAAGAGTGTCGCGACATGGGAATAAACGATTCAATAATACACGAAGACTTTATGATAGGAAGCGAAGATCTTTCTATTATCGGTATAGACAAAAACGGAAAAGAAACACAGATATTCAAGAACGGCAATTGGGCATTTTAAGCTATAAAAAACCACCCGAATAAAATCGGGTGGTTAAATTTTTATAATATGGTTTTATAAAGTTCCTTTACAGGTTTAGGAGAAAGATATGCAGGTGCAATATCAAATACTGTTTTGCAACCGCTGATACCTTCTGCCGACATTCTTACGATCGCACGGGCATACGCAACAAGAACGGAAGATGTAAATTCGGGATTTGAATCAAGATTAAGCGAATACTCGATGATGTGGGTATTATTTTCATCAATTCCCGTTTTTCCGCATCTTATTACAAAACCTCCGTGCGGTAAAGTGTTATGGTTTGCCTTCATTTCCTCAGCAGTTATAAAATTAACCGTAGTATCATAATCGGCAAAATAATTCGGCATAGTCTTTATTTCATTTTCAATTCTCGCCTTATCTGTACCGTCTTCAACAACAACGTAACACTCTCTAAGATGCTTTTCTCTCGTTGAAAGATCAGGCATCTCACCGCTTCTCACTCTGTCAAGGGCATCTTGTACGGGTATAGTATACTGTCTTGCATCTATAACACCGTCAATACGGCGGATAGCATCAGAGTGCCCCTGGCTTACTCCCTTCCCCCAGAAAGTATAGTCCTTTCCGCAAGGTAAAACCGCTTCGGCATATAATCTGTTAAGTGAAAAAAGGCCGGGATCCCAACCGCCTGATATCATTGCGATATTTCCTGCTTTTTTTGCAGCATTATCTACGTTTTCAAAATGCTCGGGGATTTTTGCGTGAGTGTCAAAACTGTCGATAACGTTAAAATTCGAAGCAAGCATCGGCGTTTGAACAGGAAGATCTGTCGCACTTCCGCCGCAGATTATTACAACATCAATAGTATCCTTGTACTTAAGTATATCGTCAAGTCGGTAAACCGGAACACCTGTAACAGTTTTTACTGTGTCAGGGTCTCGTCTTGAGAATACACCGAACAGTTCCATATCATCATTTTGCCTTACAGCAAACTCAACACCACGGCCAAGATTACCGTAGCCTACAACAGCAACACTAATACTCATTTCTTTCTCCTTTCAATATCACTTGACAGAATGCTCCATTTTAACATTACCGTCAAAATCCTTCCAAATAAAAATACCGTTTTCATAAAGAATATAGCCATGCCAACTATCTTCCTTAGGAATCGATACTGAGCCGGGATTAATGCATTTAATTCCGTTGACTTCTTTATAAAGTGGAACGTGAGTGTGACCGTATACAACAACACTACCGCTTTTTACAGTTGGCAAGCAATCACAGTTAAATTTATGTCCGTGAGTTGCAAAAATATCAGCCTTACCGTCACTAAACAAGGCATAATCAGCAAGCACAGGAAACTCAAGCACCATCTGGTCAACCTCAGTATCACAGTTTCCTCTCACAGCAAAAATCAAATCCTTGTACTCATTGAGAATCTGTATAACCTCTTTAGGATTATAGCCACAGGGCAGATCGTTACGCGGTCCATGATAAAGAATATCACCGAGAAGTAATATTTTTTCGGCTTTTTCATTTAAAAAAGCAGTTATAAGCTTCCTGCAGTAAAATGCAGAACCGTGAATATCAGATGCAATAAGTAATTTCATAGCAATCAATCTCAACTTTTTTATTTACAATATTACCGAAATGAATTATAATACAATTATGCAAATATGTCAATAAAATCAAGGAGAAATAACTATGAACAAAAATGCAAAGTGGATAACCTCAGAAGAGTTTTCAACATTGCTGCCTGATGAAAAAATATTCCATAAAGAAATGAATCCATACAAGCCTGCGTATAATGAAAAATTATGGAATTCGCACGTTTTGTTCAGAAATAAATTCAATTTGACTACAACGAAAAACTGCAAGATATCCATTTCAGCCGACGATTACTACTTTCTTTATATAAACGGTCAATTTGTGTGCAGCGGACCTGCACCGGGATATCCCTGGCACTATTATTATAACGAGATAGATATATCCGAATATGCAGTTATAGGCGAAAATACAATTGCAGTAAGAACGTATTATCAGGGACTTGTCAATCGTGTATGGGTAAGCGCCGATAACCGACACGGTATGATCTGTCAGATAACTTCAGAAGGAAACGTTATTCTCTCCTCGGATAGATCCTTTAAATGCTGTCGTGACACAGCGTTCAACGTATATGACATAGCAGTCAAGCATGATACGATATTTAATGAGTTATACGATTCCAATTCAAAAACAATTGGTTTTGAAGCTGTCGATTATGATGACAGTAACTGGCCCTGCTGTAAAGAAAAAGACAATGCCGACTATACTCTTTTCAAACAGGATATGCCTCTGCTCACCTATTATGACATAGACCCCGAAACCGTAAGATATAATAATAACGAGGTTTTTGTAGACATAGGAAAAGAAATCGTTGGATATCTTAATATCACTGCTAAAGGCAAAAAAGGAAGCGAAGCAATCATCAGGTATGCTGAGGAACTGTGCGATGACGGAACACCAAGATATGACCTGCGTTGTAAATGTATTTATCAGGATAAGTGGATTCTTTCAGGCAAGAAAGATAAATTCACGCATTTTGATTACAAGGGTTTCAGATATGCACAGATAATACTTCCCGACGAATGTGAGATAGATAAAATATCTGTCACAGTAAGACATCTTCCGTTTGAATACAAAACTCAGTTCAATTCACAGGATAATGAACTTCAAAAAATTTGGGATCTGTGTAAAAACACTGTTAAGTACGGCGCACAGGAGACGTTTATTGATTGCCCAACACGTGAAAAAGGACAGTATCTCGGTGACGTTTGTATTTCGGCACTTTCATACACTATTCTTACTCAGAATTGCGATCCTCTTAAAAAGTCGATAATTGATTTCGGTGAATCAAGCAAGATATGTAAGGGTCTTATGGCTGTTGCTCCGAGTTCTTTTATGCAGGAGATTGCCGACTATTCATTGTTATACCCTTTTATTTTTGCATGGTATTATCATCTTACTGACGACAAAGCTTTTGTTGAGAATAATATTCATTACGTAGAAGGGCTTCTTGAATACTTTAAAAACTATGAACGAGAAGACGGTCTTATCGCAAGTGTAACTGAAAAATGGAATATTGTGGATTGGCCCGAAAACATGCGAGACGGATATGATATGGTAATAGAAAGACCTATCGGCAACATATGTCACAACGTAATAAACGCATTTTATATCGGTGCAATCAAATGCTACAATCTTCTTTGTAAAGAAATCGGCAAAAAAGAAATCGACGTTCAAAAACAGCAAAATTCTTTTGTTAAAGCATTTTATAACAGCAGTACTAAATTATTTAACGATACTGAATGCTCATCTCATTCTGCAATACATTCAAACACACTTCCTTTACTTTTTAACATTGGAATAAGCGGCGAAAACAAAGCAGAAATAATCAGTTTTATAAAAAGCAAAAGCATCACGACCTGCGGAACTTATTTTTCGTATTTTACTCTTCAGGCATTAAAGAACAACAATGAGTTCGAAGCGGTAAAAAATATGATAAAAGACAAAAATGCATGGCTAAACATGCTTGAGGAAGGCGCGACGACCACTTATGAGGCATGGGGCAAAGAACAGAAAAAGAACACAAGCCTTTTCCATCCGTGGTCTACCTGTCCTATAATAATTTTATACGATATGAAATAGTCGAGGAAAAACATTGATAGATATAATTGATTTAAAAAAATCTTACGGAAACAATACTGTTTTAAACGGAATAAACATTTCGCTGGAAAGTGGCAAAATATACGGTTTTTTGGGAATGAACGGCTCAGGAAAGTCGACCACCATGAATATACTTTCAGGCTTTATGCAACCGACAGACGGTGAGGTCATTATTGATGGCATTAGTATGAAAAAGCAGCCGATTGAGGCAAAGAAGCTGATCGGATATCTGCCTGAGACCCCTCCCCTATACAATGATATGACGGTATATGAATATCTTCTTTTTGCAGCGACGGCAAAAGGTATGTCAAAAGCCGACGCAAAAAAAGAAGTTGCAGAAAAAATGTCGGCTGTTTATTGCGACAGTGTAAAAAACAAACTCATTTCAAATCTTTCAAAAGGTTTTAAACAACGCGTAGGCATATGCGGCGCGCTTCTTGGAAACCCGAAGTACATCCTTCTTGATGAACCGACAGCAGGTCTTGATCCTGCACAGATAGTTGAAATACGAGAGTTGTTGCTTTCTCTCAAAAAGAAACATACTGTTATTTTTTCAAGTCATATATTATCTGAAATATCAGAGGTATGCGACAATATTCTTATACTTTCAAACGGAAATATCATCAAATACAACGAATCAGATAATCATTTCAGTACCGTTGTGGAAATTATAACACCCGAGAATATCACAACCGATACTCACTGCCGATATGACGTACGGCTTATCGGCATAAATGAAAACTCGCGCAAATTCAGAATAAAATCAGATTGTGATATTCGTGATAAAATATTTAATTACTGTGCAGAAAATAAAATCACACTCATTGGTTTGTCACTTGAAAAAAATTCTCTTGAAGAGGTGTTTTTAAACACTTTACGCAAACAGTCCGATTGTGAGGAAAACAAATAATGCTTCCAATTTATAAAAAAGAACTAAAGAACTATTTTACGACGTATACAGGGTATATTTTTGTTGTTCTGATATCTCTTTGTACAGGTATATACTCATGGTTTGTCAATTTTAAAAACCAAAGCCCTGATTTTGAATACGTAATCTATAATCTCAGCTTTCTGTTTTTGATATCCATACCAATACTTACAATGAAATCTTTTTCTGAAGAGTATAGACAAAAAACCGACAGACTACTATTTTCACTCCCGATTAAACCGATAAAAATTGCATTTGGAAAATTCTTTTCCTCCGTAACCGTTTTATTTTTCTCTTGTATCAGTATGTTAATAATTCCTCTTGTGCTGTGCATTTTCGGAAATATTTCATTAGCAACCTGTGTAAGTACTGTTTTCGGCTTCTTTTTGCTCGGATGTACTCTTTTATCAATAGGTATTTTTATTTCTTCACTCTGTAAAAATCCTATAATTTCAGCTATATCCACTTTTCTGATTCTGTTTATAATATATCTTACGCCGACAGTCTCAACTGCTTTCACAACGTCGGATGCTGTTATTTCTTTTTTTAGCGCCATGGCGCTGTTTGACAGACTTTTATTATTTGTATCAGGAATATTTGACTTAACGTCTGTAATTTATTATCTTACGGTTATTATTGCATTTGTTTTATTGACTTCACTTTCAATAAAAAGTAATGTAAGTCAATTTAAAAAGATTGCCGCAACAGCTGTGCTTTTGATTATAACGATTGCAATAAATGTGTCTTTATCCTTTTTGCCGACCCGATTCACTCATATAGATACATCTGACAGCAAACTGTTCACCATTTCCGACTGGACAAAAAACGAGTTGAATTCACTTGACAAAAAAGTAGAGATCTTTTACCTTTGCTCAAACAAAATTGAAGACGAAAACATTTCTGAGTTACTTTTAAAATACAAAGAGCAAACAGATAAGGTTACTGTAAAAATGATCGACACGGCAATAAATCCCTATTTTTATGCCGACTACGTCGAAAGCGCTCCGTCTGACAACAGCATAATTGTTTCATGTGAAGATAAGAGCTTTTGCATTGACTACTATGAAATATACGAATATTCCGACGGAACTGCAAGCTTTGACGGAGAAGGTGAAATCACTGCGGCAATAAAATACGTCACCTCTGAAAACACCGCTGTATTATACACGCTTGAAGGTCATGAGGAAACCGTTCTTGCCGACTCGCTTGCAGATGATATCAGGAAAGAAAACGTTGATATAAGAACATTAAACCTCACAGCACTGCAAGCAGTTCCTGACGACGCAGACTGCTTACTTATTTATTCGCCAAAGCGTGATATTTCAAACGATAATAAAAAAGTGCTTTCCGACTATATGACAAACGGCGGAAAAATTATTGTATTAAAAGACTACACTCAGACAGACCTTACGGTTTTTGACAGTTTTCTTGCGGAATTTGGATTAAAAATCGAAAAAGGAATAGTACAAGAGCAAAACAGCAACC
This sequence comes from Eubacteriales bacterium, assembly GCA_045544795.1. Lineage (GTDB taxonomy): Bacteria > Bacillota > Clostridia > Oscillospirales > QAKW01 > RGIG9041. The sequence goes on along the minus strand of JAZPZR010000075.1, from coordinate 3,794 downwards.
TTCATTATCCGGGTCAGCCGTATACAATCATTCCTGTTGTCTTACCGCATAATATAACTCAGCCCGTCATAGATTCTGATCTTACGGTTCTTTTCCCGTTTGCAGGCGGTATAACGTATACAGATAACGAAAACAGCAATATTACTGCCGAGGCATTTATCGCAACAGAAGAAACTGCATTTTCAACCATGAACTTAAGTGAAACAACAAGAGAAAAAAACGATGAAGACGTAAGCGGTCCGTTTGCACTTGCTATGGAGGTAGTAAAAAACAGTAACGATACCCCTTCAACACTTATACTTTATTCAACGTCATTATTCTTGAGTGACAGCGCAAACGAGCTTGTTGGTGGCGCAAATGCCGATTTGTTTATCAATACGGTAAATCACTTATGCCAAAGTGAATCGTTACCTTCCATTCGGCCAAAGGTACTAATTGGACAGAGTATTTCGGTTTCACAATTTGCATCAAACATTTCATTTATTATTTTTGTAATTGTATTACCGCTTACACTACTGCTTTTTGGCACCTATATAATATACAAACGAAAAAACCGATAAAAAAACGGAAAGCATCAATTGCTTTCCGTTTTTAATTCAAACGATATTTTTAACCCAGATTCCGTTTTCAACAAGTATGTATCCTGCAATACATTTAATTATATTGAGTAACTGACAAATTGCATAGACTGCAAGTATTGATAAAGAAGTATAGGTACACAAAACAAATGCAACAGGAAAAGTAATAAGCCACACGAAACAACTGTCAAATAAAATTGTAATTACTGTCTTACCGCCCGAACGCAAAGTAAAATAAGAAGCATGAGCAAATGCATCAAGCGGCATGGAAAGAGCACATATCTGAATTAGATATTTCGCTATAGTTTTTACACCCTCTGTAGCATTATACAGATCAGGAATAAACATAGAGCAAATGAAAAATATTACCGAAACTATAACACTGATAAATACAGAGAAAGCAATTAGTTTAAAGCTTGCCTGCTTTGCTTCATCCTTTTTACCCGCGCCAAGCATCTGACCGAGAATTATTGCAATGGCACCGCCAACCGCCATAAACGCAACGCCGAAAACGTTAAAGAAGGTCTGACAAATATTATTTGCAGCAACAACGTCATAACCTTTTGTTGAGTAGCACCAGTTAACGATAGCGACACCTGCTGCCCACATAGTTTCATTAAATAACAACGGAAAACCTTTTATGGATATATGTTTAACAAGTGTTACCGGTATTTTCAGGCTTCTGTATGCACCGACGATAAATTTATTCTTTTTCGGATTGAGATGTGTCCACAATGAAACTATAAGTAATTCTGCAAACCTTGAGGTAACTGTTGCGATTGCGGCACCGCGCACGCCAAGAACAGGCATTCCGAATTTACCATAAATCAAAATATAATTCAATGCAAGATTTACAAATACAGCGCACACTCCCGCTATCATAGGAACCGTTGCCTGTCCCGACTCACGAAGAGTGCCCGAATAGCACTGAGAAAGTGCATAAGGCAAAAGTCCTATAAACATAATAAGAAGATACTTCCTTGAAAAATCAAGCGATGCGCTGATTTCCTGGGCCGTTCCCTCCCCTGTCAGATACAACTTTGAAAGCGGATCTCCCCAGAAAAACAAAACCGTCACTCCGAGAAGAGTAATAAGTGTGCTGATGATCACCTTAAATCTGAAAGTGTATCTTACGCCGTCATAATCGCCCTTGCCGTAATACTGTGCCGTGAAAATACCTGCACCTGATATTGCACCGAATATACACAGATTAAACACAAAAATAAGCTGATTGGATATCGCAACACCTGTCATCTGAGTTGTGCCGACACTGCCTATCATTATGTTATCAAGCATATTAACAAAATTTGTTATTCCGTTTTGTATCATTATCGGAATAGCAAGTGACAGAACCTTTTTATAAAACGCTCTGTCACCTATAAATTTCTCTTTAATCATGTTTATACCGTCCGTGACTTTAACTGATAGAATATTATAATACTAATATTAACAGTAAAAGTCAATAGAATAAACATCAATTATAACTATTCAATTTATTCCACAGTAACTGATTTAGCAAGGTTTCTCGGATGGTCAACGTCACATCCGCGAAGAAGTGCTGTTTCATATGATAAGATCTGCCCGAACACTGCAGTAAGAAACGGATAAAACAGCCTGTTCGTTTCAGGTAAAACAAATATTTTATCATATAGTTCTCTGTCTGCCTGTGCGTTTGAAAGATAAATCAGATAGCCTCCGCGTGACGTAACCTCTTTGATATTTGCGGTCATTTTCTTTTCGTATTCTGTGTCGGTACATACTGCAATAACAGGCGTCCCCTTTTCAATAAGGGACAGTGTTCCGTGCTTTAGCTCACCTGCCGCATATGCTTCACTATGAATATATGATATTTCTTTAAGTTTAAGTGAACATTCAACACAAGAATGCATATCAAGGCCTCTGCCGATAAAATACAAATGCTGACATTTTACAAGTTTTGAAGATATATCAATTATTTTATCCCGATAATTTAAAATTTCAATTATCTTATCAGGTATATCTTCTTTGATAGTTTTCAAATAGCTTTGTGCCTGTCTTTCAGTCAGCAGCGATTTTGAAAGAGCTATCGCAATTGCAAGCATGTAAAAAACTGCAAGCTGTGTTGTATACCCTTTTGTTGTTGCAACAGCTATTTCAGGGCCTGCATTTGTGTAAATAACGCTGTCAACCTCTTTCGCTATAGCTGAGCCTACTACGTTAACAATACCGAGAGTTCTATTACCGTGTTGTTTTGCAATTCGCAAAGCGGATAAAGTGTCTGCAGTCTCTCCCGATTGAGACACTGCAACAGTCAGAGTGTTTCCGACCGTAACAGGTGCGGAATATTTATATTCTGACGCTGTTGTAACAAAAACAGGTATTTTGGCTATTTTTTCAATAACATGTTTTGCTACAAGGCCTGCGTGCGTCGCAGAACCGCATCCGATAATCGAAATATTATCTATACCTTGTGCCTGCTCTTTTGTTATATTTAATTTATCATAATCCGGTAACATATTAACTGTTATCAGAGGCGTGATCGCGCGTTTAATTGCATCTGGTTGCTCGTATATTTCCTTTAGCATAAAATGCTTGTAGCCGTCTTTTTGAGCCGTTTCATTATTCCATCCCGCCTTTTCAAACTCCGCTTCTTTTTCATTTCCGTTTCTATCAAATAAAATGATTGAATTTTTATTAAGAGAAAGTATTTCGTTATCATCCGGTCTTATAAATTCGTCAGAGTAAGACATTAGCGCAGGTATATCCGATGCAATATAGGTGCCGTCTTCATTTTTTGTTGCCACAAGCGGATTGTTGCGCTTTATAGCCCAGATTTCATCCTTCCTGTCTTTAAAAATCACCGCGACAGCATATGAACCTTCAAGATGTTTTTGCACGTCTATAAGAGTTTTTACAGGCTGTTTACACGTTTTATATAATTTATCGATAAGATGTGCTATACATTCAGAATCGGTTTCGCTTTTAAAACAATACCCTTCCTCTGTAAGCTCCTTCCTGAGTGAAATATAATTCTCAATGATACCGTTATGAACTATAACACAGCCGGATGACTCATGCGGATGAGCATTTTTTTCCGAAGGTTCACCGTGGGTTGCCCATCTTGTATGCCCTATCCCGCAATAGCCTGCTGTTTTATTGTTTTTATAGAAGCCGGAGGCGCGTTTTGTCAGCCCGCTGCGCGGCTTCACGCTGAGCCTCTGCTTCCGTCGGACGAAG
>JAZPZR010000074.1:0-2606 GCA_045544795.1 Eubacteriales bacterium | reverse complement strand
CCTCCTATTATATCACTTAAATTATTTATATTATACTTATCCATAACGAGCGGAAGGTCGTTTATGATATCGCGGCATGCGAAGGGGTCAACAAGGTTTGCAGCGCCCACTTGGACTGCAGTCGCGCCCGCAAGCATCATTTCCACAACGTCCTCGGCAGTGGAAACACCGCCCATACCGACAACGGGAATGTTTACTGCGTTTGCAACCTGATATACCATACGTACTGCAACAGGGAAAATAGCCGCGCCCGAAAAGCCGCCCATTTTATTGGCAATAACAGGCTTTTTTGTACGAAGGTCTATTCTCATACCGAGAAGCGTGTTAATAAGGCTGATACCGTCAGCGCCCGCGCTCTCACATGCTTTTGCAATCGACACGATATCGGTAACATTAGGTGAAAGCTTGATAATAACAGGCTTTGTCGTGACCTTTTTGACAGCCTCTGTAACGGTTGCCGCAGCTTCGGGGGATGTACCGAAGCTCATACCGCCGCCGTGCACGTTGGGACAGCTGACGTTTACTTCAAGCCAACCCACCTGCTCCTCTTTATCAAGGCGCTCACAGGTGTAAGCATAGTCCTCGACTGCAAAGCCCGAAACGTTTGCCATTACCTTTTTATCAAAGCATTTTTTAAGCTTCGGAAGCTCGGTTGAAATAACTTTATCAACGCCGGGATTCTGAAGTCCGACTGCATTAATCATGCCCGCAGTACACTCCGCAATACGCGGGGTGGGGTTACCGAAGCGCGCATCCTTTGTAGTACCTTTAAAGGAAAAGGTACCGAGCACGTTTATGTCGTAAAGTTCGGCGAACTCGTAACCAAAGCCGAAGGTGCCGCTTGCAGGGATAACGGGATTATCCAATTCTATACCGCAAAGGTTTACACTCAGTCTTCCCATAATATCTCCTCCTTCTCAAGCACGGGGCCTTCCTTACAGATACGCTTATAGCCTGAAACAGTTTTGCATGAGCAACCCATGCACGCACCGAAGCCGCAGCCCATACGCTCCTCAAAGCTGAAGCTGCCCGATGTGGTCGTTGCCTTATAAAGCGCTTTTAACATCGGCTCAGGTCCGCAGGTGTAAAAATAACTGTAGTTTATATCCTTAAGTGCATCGGTTACAAAGCCGCGTATACCGTACGAGCCGTCGACGGTTGTGACGTAAACGTCTGCACCGAGATCGCGGAAATCCTGCTCACAGAAAACCTCATCCTTTGTATTAAAGCCGAGGATCACGGTAAGCTTTTTGCCCTGCTTTACAAGTTTTTTTGCAAGAAGGTACATGGGCGGGACACCGACACCGCCGCCGATAAGCACGGGATTATCACCCGACTTATCAAGGTCATAGCCGTTACCGAGGCCTGTTAAAACGTCAAGCTTTTCACCGACAGCCATTTTACTCATCTGCTCAGTGCCGCGGCCGACGACCTTATAAATGATAGTTACCGCGTTTTCATCGCAATCGTAAACCGATATGGGACGGCGAAGAAAAAGACCGTCAAGCTTTACGTTTACAAACTGACCTGAGGCGGTGACGTGAGACGTGTCACCCTCAAGCCTCATTTTAAATACGTTTGACGTAAGCGGTATATTTTCTGTTATTGTAAATATTCCTTGTTTCATTTTTATTCCTTATGTTAAAATACTCGCCGATACCTCTATGCATCTATTGTTGATACTGTAAGCGTTGTCTCCTCAAGTACGTCTATAACAACGCGGACTGTGTCAAGCGCGGTAAAGAGTGTTACGTTATTCTCCGTACACAGACGGCGGATCTGATAACCGTCCGATTTACCGCTCTTTGAGCTTGCATCACTCGTATTGATAACGTATGCAATATGACCCTGACGGAGTGCTGAGGGAATTGAAGTGTCATCCTCGTCTATCTTTTTGATAGCGTGAGTGCGGATATTATTCTCTTTGAGGAACTTTGCCGTACCCTCTGTTGCAATTATGTTAAAGCCAAGGTTATAGAAGCGGCGGATAAGCGGAAGCGCCTCCTCCTTATCCTTATCGGCAACGGTTGCAAGAACCGTACCGTAGTTCTGCATGTTCATACCTGATGCCTGAAGTGCCTTATAGAGTGCACGGTTAAGTTTATCGTCATAACCGATAGCCTCACCTGTCGATTTCATTTCAGGTGAAAGATAAGCGTCAAGTCCGCGTATTTTATTGAAGGAGAATACGGGAACCTTTACGTAGTGGCGCTTTTTCTCCTCGGGATAGATATCAAAGATGCCCTGTTCCTTAAGAGATTTACCCATGATGACCTCTGTCGCAATATCTGCAAGGCTATAGCCCGTTGCTTTTGAAAGGAAGGGTACTGTTCTTGACGAACGGGGGTTTACCTCGATAATAAATACGTTTTCATCCTTATCAACGATAAACTGAATGTTGTAAAGACCGACGATGCCGATACCGAGACCGAGCTTTTTAGCATACTGAAGGATGATGCCCTTTACTTTATTTGAAATTGAGAAGGTGGGGTAAACGCTGATAGAGTCACCGCTGTGGACACCGGTACGCTCAACAAGCTCCATGATACCGGGAACAAATACGTTTCTGCCGTCGCAAATAGCATCGACCTCAACCTCTTTACCCT
>JAZPZR010000073.1:0-4019 GCA_045544795.1 Eubacteriales bacterium | reverse complement strand
AATATAAGGTATATTATTGTGAAATTTATGTGATGTTATGTGAAAAAATACTATTATTTTGACTATACCTTTTCTTTTGATATAAACCGCCTTTTACATAAACTTCGCCGCTTTCTTGACGGTGTAATGGCGGATGAACTTGAAAAGCACGGATATCCAAGCGGCAATTATTCTGTAAGCGTCTGCTTTGATAAGATGTGGCGGGTAGGGGACGTTACGCTTGCCCGTGAAAATGCGTTTTCGGTTTCTGTTTTTGACAATGGCGGAATCGTTGCATGCTTTGCAGTTTCGCTTGTGTCTGATATACTGCGCGTTGTATCTGCAGGTAATAAAACGCTGTACGCTGTTGATCTTGAAAAGGATGTTGATAGCTTTTGCTTTGAAGTGTCGGGAGTGAAAACATCAATTTCGGAGGCGGAGGCAGGGGAGATAATGCAAATTCTTTACAAGGCTTTTATCAACCGTTTTCCGATACCCTGCAGGGTAAGCTCTGCAGGCTTCCCGCATGTCACTTTCGACATTTCTTTTTCGGGACTGTATGATCCGCCTGACAGCAGATATATCTGTTCGCTTTTAGGTTTCGGTGCAACCGCTCGTAGATCCGGCGACCCTTACCGTTTGATTATAGATGCTGACTTCAGCGGTAAATCAATTCTTGCGCTTCACGATGCGGTAGGCAGACTTGAAACTGTAAAAGATATGATAAACGATATTTTAATTAAGTAGTGAGGAAAAAATGAAAGTTTGTATTATTCAGCCTAAATATTCAACCGACTATCAGAAAATAGACGATTATTTTAATGCACAGCTTGCGCTCATGGACGAGTGTGACGACAGCGCAGACATTATTGTAATGCCTGAAATGTGCGATATCCCCTGCCTTGCGCCGACAAAAGAACTTGCCGACGCGGCATCTGAAAGGTTTAATGAGAGGGTGATAAAAGCGGCGTCTGATATGGCACTGCGCTGTAATGCCATGGTGTTTATAAGCGCGCGGCATATTCACCGCAATGCAACCTACGTAATAAACCGACAGGGAGAAACTGTAGGTCACTACTATAAACAGCATCTCACACCGGGTGAGGTGAATAAAATCAAGCTTGATTCGGATTATTCTTTTGAGTTTTCCGAGCCTACGGTGATTGAGCTTGAGGGTATACGCTTTGCATTTCTCACATGCTATGACTTTTATTTTTACGAGGCATTTGCAAATATCGCCCGCAATAACGTCGATGTTATTATCGGTTGCTCGCATCAGAGAAGCGACACACATCTTGCGCTTCAGATAATGTCGCAGTTTCTTGCGTATAATACCAATGCGTACGTTCTCAGAAGCTCTGTTTCAATGGATGAAAACTCTGATATCGGCGGGGCATCGATGGTTGTGGCGCCCGACGGTAACGTGCTTTTGAATATGAAAAGCCGTGTCGGTGTTGAGAGTGTTGAGATTGACGTTACAAAAAAATACTATAAGCCCGCAGGCTTCGGCAATCCCGATTCTGCTCATTACGAATATATCGAAAAGGGCAGACGTCCGTGGAAATACCGTCCCTCAGGCAGTGCCATCTCACGTCATGATGACATTTTGCCCTATCCACGCGTGTGTGCGCACCGCGGCTTTTGTACCGTGGCTCCCGAAAACAGTATGGCGGCATTTGGTGCGGCTGTCGGTATGGGGGCTGATGAGATCGAGTTTGATCTGTGGTTTACAAAGGACGGAGAGATAGTTTCCTCTCACGATTCGACTCTCGAACGTGTATCTGACGGCGAGGGAAAGATTTATGACTATACTCTCGAAGAACTTAAAAGGTTGGATTTCGGCGCAAAATTCGACAAGAAATTTGCAGGACTCAGAATCGTTACGTTTGAGGATATACTTAAAAAGTTTTCCTGCCATACTATCATGAATATTCATGTTAAAAGCATAAAAAACAATCCCGTTCTGTCGCCCGCGCAATGTCTTGAAAAAATTGCCGCGCTTATTCATAAATACGACTGCGAAAAGTACGTCTACCTTATGAGCGGTGAGGATGATCTTATGGAGCTTGCAAGAGAGATCGTGCCTCATCTGCGTCGTTGTATGGGAGCGGGAAAGGAAAAATGGGCGATCGTTGACCGCGCCATTAAATACGATTGCTGTAAGGTACAGCTTTTCAAACCCTATTTCAATCAGGAAATGATAGATAAGGCGCATGCACACGGAATAAAGTGTAACGTATTCTGGTCGGACGACCCCGATGAAGCACAGCGGTTTATTGATATGGGTATCGATACAGTACTTACGAATGATTTTAACCTTGTTAATTCACGGCTGAAAGGAAATAAATAATAATGAAATTAACCGAACAATTAAAAAAGCCGACGTGGATAGCTGCGATCTTTGCATTTTTTACAGGAATTGCCGCCCATCTTTTCGGTCTTGTCAATATACTCCACAACCATGATAATATAACGCGTTCATGGGGCTACGGTGACGGTATCAGCTCAGGCAGGTGGTTTTTACACCTTGTCGGTGAGGCTGTCAGCGCTATCGGCGGTAACGTCAATCTTCCTCTTGTGTGCGGTATCATTTTTATAGCATTTCTCGCTGTATCTGCGGCTCTTTTCGTATCGGTGCTCGGAGTTAAGGGACGTAAAAGTGCCGCAATAATAGGCGCTGTGTTCGTGACCTTTCCTGCGGTAACCTCTACCATGTTCTATCGTTACACGGCGGGCTATTACGGTCTTGCTATCTTTCTTGCCGTGCTTGCTGTGTGGGTGATAGATAAAAATAAATTCGGATTTATTATTTCGGGTATATTTACAGCTCTGGCACTTGGTATCTATCAGGCATATCTCCCGCTTACCGTTGCGATGCTTGTGCTTGTTATGATAAAGCGTGTACTCACAGAGGACGAAAGCTTTTTAAAGCATCTGCTTCGCGGTATCCGCTACTGTGCAAGCGTTGTTATCGGTCTTGTTCTTTATTTTGTTGTACTCCGTGTATCTCTTGCGGTCCTCGGTATTGAGCTTACAGGCTATCAGGGAATAGGTACAATGGGCAAGCTTTCACTTTCGCAGATTCCGTCACTTGTTATTACTGCATTCAAGTCGTTTGTACTTATGCCGTTTGAAAACTATTGCTCGCTTTCATCTATCAACGCAATAAAATACAGCTATATTCTTTTGGGACTTGTGGCAGTTGCAACCGTTATATATGTTCTGATTATAAAAAAGAAAAAACTAACAGACGTTATAATGACCCTGTTCCTCGGCGTTATGTTTCCGATTGCAGTAAATCTCATTGTGATAATGTGTCCTGACAGTGTTATCTATACACTTATGGTATATTCCTTTGCAGTTGTACTCTGTGCACCTTTAGTGCTTGTTGAGACCTGTCCTGCGGGTAGTATACGAAAATATACGTCAGCAGCTGCTATGGCACTCGTTTTGTGTCTTGTTATGTCATACAGCTATCTTGCAAACGTCAATTACAGCTCTATGTACTATGCAAACAGACAGACGGAGAATTATCTGAACGGTCTTATTACGCAGGTACGCTCGACCGAAGGCTTTACTGCGGATAAAAAATGGGTGCTTGTCGGTACTCAGATAAACGATCCGCTGTTTTATGATCCGTGGCAGTCGGTGGATATATTCGGCGGAAGCGCGCATACCTACGGTACGCTGAACGGCTATTCGCGTAACTGGTGGATAGAGTCGTATACGGGTATCACACCGCCCTGGGCAGACGGTCATACGGCAAAGAGAATAGAAAACAGCGACGAGGTTGCTGCTATGCCGACCTGGCCTGACAACGGTTCGATAAAAATCATAGACGACGTAGTGGTAATAAAAATATCATAAATTAAAGCGTTCACTTTTGTGAACGCTTTAACGAGACTGTCAAAAAAGGCACAGACCGTGAAGAAAAAATCAAATCTCGGCTCCCCTTGTCAGGGGAGCTGGATTTTTGCTTGTAAAAGCAAAAAGACTGAGGGGTAGTTTAAATATGTACAAATAATAGTCCCATGAAAACA
>JAZPZR010000072.1:0-6605 GCA_045544795.1 Eubacteriales bacterium | reverse complement strand
GAGCCGTAGGCTTGCCCGACGGCGTACAAAGGTACGCCGAGTGGCGAGGTTTGGAAGTAGCAAAAAGCATATAAAAAAGAGAAAAGTGTTGCATAAAAGTAAAAAATGCAACACTTTTCTTTCATTTTGTTGTTCTACAGGATTTTATTAGTTTCTTTTTCCCTTGTTTTTTCTGGCTTTTTGCGTTCCGGAGAATTTTTACATCCCCTTTTTTATTATGGAAAATATTAAAAACGCAACCAAATCAATACAAACGATTGTCGGTCCCACAGGCGTTGAAAATATAATTGATATCACCATGCCCGCAAGCGTACAAACGACAGAAACTATTACAGAGCATACCGTTACCGCCTTGAAACTTCTGCACACACGCATTGCGCAGAGCGCGGGAAAAACGATAAGCGCCGATATAAGAAGCGAGCCTACAAGCTGCATTGCAACTACTATTACCGCCGCCGTCATCACCGCGATTATCAGATTGTATCTGCCCACCTTTATTCCCGAAGCCTTTGCAAAATCCTCGTCAAAGGTGACGGCGAATATTTTGTTGTAAAGAAGTATAAACGAAACAACGATTATGACCGACAGTATTGCCGACAGTAAAACGTCAGCCTTGTTCAGTGTCAGTATTGATGCCGAGCCGAAAAGTGATGAGCACACGTCACCCGATACGTTTGAGCTTGCAGGAAACAGATTCATTACAAGATAGCCTATAGCAAGCGCCGATACAGACAGTACCGCGATAGCCGCGTCACCCCGAAGCTTTTTGCCAAAGCATAAAAGCAATACCGCGCATACTGACGTGAGTAAAAGCACGATAAGCATGTTGTTCGTAAGTCCCGTCACCGCCGCTACCGCCATCGCGCCGAATGCAACGTGTGAAAGACCGTCACCGATAAACGACATGCGCCTTAGCACAAGCGTGACGCCAAGAAGCGCCGAGCAGAGTGATATCAGCGCGCCGACAATGAGCGCATAGCGCACGAACGGGTAGGAAAGATAATCAAAAAAACTCATTTCCCGTCACCTCCCGCAAGACCGTTTTTAACGTATTCATCGGTGCTTCCGAAAAACAGCGTGTCACCGACGTGCAGAACGTGTGACGCAAGAGACAGCGCCGACGGAATGTCGTGCGATATCATGATGACAGTCATGCCGTCTTTTTGATTGATGTCGGCAAGTATTTCATACATTTCCTGCGTTGCGGCAGGATCGAGCGCCGTGGCAGGCTCGTCAAGAAGTAAAAGCTCCTTCGCGCAAAGGTATGCGCGCGCAAGCAGTACGCGGCGCTGCTGTCCGCCCGAAAGAGTGCCAAAACTCCTTTTTGCAAGCGGCAGAATATTCAGTTTTTCCATTAAAGCCTTTGCCCGCGCCTTTTCGCTTTTGCTTATAAACGGACGCGCTGTAAGACCTGAGTAGACGATCTCCTCACAGCTTGCGGGAAAATCGCGCATAAGCTCGTCTCCTTGCGGTAAATACCCGATTCCCCGCGATATCACAAGACTTCCGCCTGTTTTGGGGATAAGTCCCGCGAGCGTTTTTATGAGAGTTGTCTTGCCCGAACCGTTTTCGCCGACAACTGCAACAAAATCACCGCGTGATACGGTAAAATCAAGCCCGCTCACTATCGTCTTACCGCCGTAGCCGAGGCAGAGCTCTTTTGCATCAATCTGCATGTTGTGTCTTCCTTCTAAAAAAGGGTGTCAACCGACACCCTCTTTGTTATTGTTTTGATTACGCCTTGTTTACTGAACCGAAGAGTTCCATCTTCTCTTTAACGGTAGCCTTGATAGCCTCAAAGCCGGGAGCGAGAAGCTTTCTGGGGTCAAAGCCCTTACCCTCAAGATCCTTGCCTGCTTCAACGTACTTTCTTGTAGCATCAGCAAATGCAAGCTGGCACTCTGTATTAACGTTTACCTTTGAAACGCCCATTGAGATCGCCTTCTGAACCACCTCAGCAGGAATACCTGTTCCGCCGTGAAGAACGAGGGGCATACCGCTTGTTGCATCAGAAATCTTTTTAAGAGCGTCAAAATCAAGACCTGCCCAGTTTGCAGGATACTTGCCGTGGATGTTACCGATACCTGCAGCAAGCATTGATACGCCGAGGTCAGCGATAAGCTTGCACTCGTCAGCATCAGCAACCTCACCCTTACCGATAACGCCGTCTTCCTCGCCGCCGATCGAACCGACCTCAGCCTCAACAGAAAGACCCTTCTCGTTTGCAAGAGCGATTATCTCTTTTGTTTTTTCAATATTCTCTTCTATACCGTAATGTGAGCCGTCAAACATAACAGATGAAAAACCGTCACGGATAACAGCCTTTGCAGCTTCGTATGAGCCGTGGTCAAGGTGAAGAGCAACGGGAACTGTGATACCAAGTTCCTCGATCATGCCGTTTACCATGCCTACAACCGTCTTGTAACCGCACATGTACTTGCCTGCGCCCTCAGAAACACCGAGGATAACAGGTGAATTATTCTCCTGAGCTGTGAGAAGAATAGCCTTTGTCCATTCAAGATTGTTGATGTTGAACTGACCTACTGCGTAGTGACCCTCGTAAGCCTTTTTCATCATTTCTTTAGCAGAAACTAACATTTTAAACTTCCTCCGTATATTAAATTACCATATTATTATACTATCATCATACAATAAAGTCAAATGTTTTTACTTGACAATATGCACGAAATTGTATAAAATTAAGATGTATAATTTTGTAAGGGGATAAAAATATGTCAAATATTCAAATAACAGCAGACAGCACCTGCGACCTTCCTGCAGATATCTGTGAGAAGTACGGTGTTGAAATAAAACCGCTTTACGTGGTGCTCGGTGAAAAGTCATATCTTGATACGGTTGAGATCAAATCGGAGGAGATCTACGATTACGTTGCAAAAAACGGTCAGCTTCCCAAGACCTCGGCAGGCTCGGTAGACGATTATCTTACGCTCTTTAAAAAGCACGTCGATGCGGGAAAGTCTGTCGTTCACGTAAGCCTCGGTTCAGGCCTTTCGTCAAGCTATCAGAATGCCTGCATCGCGGCGGGTGAGGTAGGCAACGTAAGAGTTGTTGATTCGCAGAGTCTTTCTACAGGTTCCGGCCATCTTGTTCTTGACGCGGCTGAAATGGCGGCTGACGGTAAGGATATGGATGAAATTGCCGATGCACTCATCGCACGCGCACCCAAGGTACGCGCAAGCTTTGTTATCGACCAGCTCGATTATCTTCACAAGGGCGGCAGATGTTCGTCAGTTGCAATGCTCGGCGCAAACCTTCTTAAGATAAAGCCTGTCATATCTGTAGGTGAAGCGGGAAAAATGTCAATGACAGACAAGCCGCGCGGTCAGTATATCAAGGTGCTTGAAAAGTATGCAAAAAATCAGCTTGCTACAGAGGGCGTAAATAAACACCGCGTTTTTGTCACGCATACAAAATGTGATGACGGAATCGTTGATACGGTAGTTAATATAGTAAAGGAAAGCGGAATTTTTGACGAGGTGATCGAAACCACCGCGGGCTGTGTCGTCACAAGCCATTGCGGTCCCAACACCCTCGGTGTGCTTTTTGAGATGGAATAATTTATCGGTAAATTTAACAAAATTTTATTTACTGATATAGATATACTGTACAAAAAAATGATGCGAATTATGTTATTTTTCACAAATTACAAATTTGCTATTGAACTTTTTTACTGTATAGTATAATATATATAATATATAGTGTTCGAGGGAGGAATTTTCATGAGCGAAAACTATGAAAATATATCAACTGAAACAATAAATTCAGCCGAGATTGAGCTTGATCTTAACGAACTTGCAGAAGAGACGGTCAATCCTGAGCTTGGTATGACAACAGGGCAGAAGGTAAAGGTATTACTTATGAAGCCCATGTGGTCGGCAATCACCAAGTGGGTGTTTATACTTCTGGGTATCGTCGGCGGAGTTATTTATCTTATTGCAAACTCTTCAAGGGATTCGGGCGAGAGCATGGCAAGTGCGCTCGGCGGCATTAAAAACGGCATTTCATCAATGTTCAGTGCAATTCCGATTCCTGTGTTTGAGATACTTATCTGTGCTGCTGCCGTAGGCGTTATTGCATACCTTGTATTCATAATCGTCCGCACGGTTCAGGTAAAGGGCGGCTTCCACAAGGGCGGTCTCTGGGTGCAGTTCGGCTATACCGTTCTGGCTCTTGCATGCGTGGCTGTGCTTCTTTTCACAATGTGCTACGGTGCATTCAGCTACCGTCAGCGCCTTTCAAAGCTTACGGAAAATACATATTCTGCCGCAAACGTTACCAACATGGACTTCAGCGAAACAATGCTGTACCTCATCGACGGTATCAACAACACGCTTTATGACGGCAGTGATGATATCTTCTTCAGAAAGAACAATCTTTCACAGTATCAGCAAAAGGGCAGCGCGCTTGATGCTATAACCAAAAAGGTTTGCGAGGCATTTGATGCTGCGGCGGAGGATATTCCTCAGCTCAAGGGTCCCAAGTTAAAGTCAAAAGAGCTTCTCTTCTCGTCACTTTATTCAACACAGCAGATCGCAAGTATCTATTCACCCATTACAGGTGAGGTTTGCGTTAACGCTGATTATCCTGAGATATTTGTTCCCATGCAGGTTGCAAAGTGTGTAGCAATGCAGCGCGGATTTAACGATCCTGCAACTGCGGAGTTTATTGCATTCCTCGTTTGTACACAGTATACAGATGATTATTATCTCAATTACTCAGGTTATTTCAATGCATATCTCGAGTTTTCTTCAGAGCTTTACAGAAGCAACGGTAAAAACCTTCACCTCTACCTTGCAAACGCGCTCAACCACAATGCAAAGAAGGAGTACGTTCAGGTAGTTAAGGAGCTTGATGAGCTTTACGGTATATCATCAGATATCGCGTATACGTCATCAGCCAAGCCCCTTTCATCAGCAGATTATTGCGATGTTTCAAAGCTTTTGCTTGTTAACTTCAGAGATCTTGTTGATGAAGGTACTATCAAGGTTGATGATTCTGAAACTGTAGATTACGGTGATTACTGTAACTACCTTACAAACTTCTATAAGGTAAACGGTGATTTCCAGGATGCAGTCGATGAAACGTACGAAGAGTATAACGACTAAATAGAACACATTGTCCGCATCTTCGGGTGCGGACATTTTTTATAGGAAAATGAAATTTAAAGGATTGTTATTTTGCACAGACGTTGACGGTACGTTGTATAATGATAAGCGAACTATATCGGAGGAAAATGTCGAGGCGATTGAATATTTCAAAGCACACGGTGGGATTTTTACATTTATAACAGGTCGCGTACCTTGCACCTCGGGAAAGGTTTACAGTGACGTAAAACCAAATTCACCTTTTGGGTGTGTAAACGGCGGTGGTATTTACGACGGTGAAAAAGGCGAACTTGTAAAATATCACAAACTGCCACCTATTGCAAAAATCATAACTGAGGATGCGATAAGAGAGGTGAGTGGTATTGGATGTCACCTCAATACTCCCGAAAATATCTATTTTATCGCCCGTGATGACGAGGCGGAAAAACTTTTTTGCGCTTTTAAAACTAAGTATGCGCAGTATAAAGACGTCAAAGAGCCTGTGCTTAAAATTGTGTTTACCACAAGTGATATGGACAGGATGGATGCGCTTATTAAATATTTGCACAGCCATCCGCTTGCAAATAATTTTGATTTTGTGCGTTCGGAGTATACGTTTTACGAAATTCTGCCAAAGGGCATCAGTAAAGCGACTGCCCTTTACGACCTTGCATCACTTTTAAATATAGATATGAAGAACACTGTCGCGGTAGGTGACTATAATAACGATATCACTATGGTAAAGGCGGCAGGAACAGGCTATGCCGTGGCAAACGCCGTACCCGAACTGAAAGCGGTAGCCGACAAAATAACAGTATCAAATAACGAGCATGCAATTGCCCGTATAATAGAGGAGATAACGCTATGAAACTTCAGATGAAAATGGTGTCGTCACTTGAAAAATGCTTTTATAACGACACGCTTGAGTCCAAAAAGGAAAAGAAAGAGTTTATCATGTTTAAAAACGAACGCCTTTCCTTCCAGGTAGCTTACCGCGCCGATAACCCCGCGTATACGCCGATTCGTTGGGCGGGTGTTAAGGTTTCGGGCGCGCTTGCAAAATATGCAAGGCTGAGGCTTGTTTCAAACGTGCTTAATATGTATCCCACTTACAGTACCGACGTGGGCGGTGAGTTTATTACAAAAGAACCCGGCGCTTATCCTGATATGCTCCGTTCATTTGTCTATCCCTCTGCAGTGTCACTCCCCCATGCACAGACTCACGCTATCTGGGTGGATATCGAGCTTCCCGAAGATTTTGAGGCGGGTAAGTACGACTTTAATCTCTCGATATGGTCACAGAAAAATGACGAGCAGTACGGTGAGGTCTCAGGTGAGGTGACCGTTGTTGACGCGCTTCTTCCCGAACAGAAGCTTATACATACCGAGTGGTTTTATACCGACTCTATCGCAAACTACTATCATACAAAGGCGTTTTCCGAAAAGCATTGGAAGTATATTGAAAACTTTATGCGTACAGCCACAAGAAACGGTATCAAC
>JAZPZR010000071.1:0-2211 GCA_045544795.1 Eubacteriales bacterium | reverse complement strand
CACGGCAAAATCCACCTCCCCTGACAAGTGGAGGCAAGGGTGTAATCCTTTTCTTCACGGTCTGTGCCTTTTTTGACAGTCTCAAAAAATCCCTTGAAAACAAATGTCTTCAAGGGATTTTAATTTAATCAGAGCCACTTCTGTGTGCAAAGAGCTACAAGGTAGGTCATACCGCCCGCCATAAGCGGTGATGACACCCACGCGATCGCAATGTTTTTGAAAACGCCGAAGTTTACGCACTTAAAGGACTTTGTAAGACCCGCGCCGACAACCGCGCCGACTACAGCCTGCGAGGTTGAAACGGGAATTTTCATGATATTACCGAGAAGCACGATTGTGGTTGCCATCGCAATTACAACGAGAAAGCCTTCGATCTGTGTAAGAGGCGCAATACTCTCACCGACCGTCATCATTACCTTTTTAGAGTATGTAAGAACACCGATGGCGATTGCAATACCGCCGAGTGTACAGGTAAGACGCGCATCGGTAAGCAGGTTTGTTTTTACACCTTCTACCACCTCACCGAAATAGAGCGAGGTAACGTTTGCAGAGCTGTTCATACCGATACCGAAAGCAGCATATCCGCCTGCGATAAGATAGCCGACTTTTATAACCATATCATAATGGCGAAGTGATGAAAGTTTATTTATAAAAAGCTTTTGAGCAAGCTTTACGATAATAAAAGATATTATCGCGGCACCGACAGGACAGATAAGCCAGGTCGATGCAAATTTAGCTATCTGCTTTAAGTTGCCACTCATAACCTCGGGATTACCGTAGTCGGCATTACAGATACCCCAACCGATAATCGCGCCTGTGATAGACTGATTTGCAGATACGGGGAACTTAAGATACGACATGAGAAATACCGTAAGCGCCGCACATGTAAACACAATAAACGCCTTTATCGCAGATTTTAAAGCAAGGTTATCGCCCTTACCGCTTTCCACAATTTCAGCCGCTTCATCGGCAGAAGGTATGACCGCATTGTTTATTGCGAGATCATTTACGCTTGTCATATTACCCGCACCCATTAAAAATGCGCCGATTATGACAAAAGCCGAAATAATAATTATAGCTGTTCTATACTTTATAACACCCGTAGATACCGCAGTACCGAATGCGTTGGCAGCATCATTGGTGCCAAGCGACCAGCCCATAAAAATGCCCGCCGCAAGTAACAAATACATCCACATTTTTGTTATGCCTCTCTCTCAATGAGCATTATGTGCATACGGTCAGAAAGATCCTCGATAATATCCGAAATCTGACCGATTCTCGAAACAAGATCTCTGTAATATATTTTTTCCGTAAGAGAAAGGTCCATTTCAAAAATTCGCTCGTGAAGCATTTCCTCAATATTATCAACACGGCTCTCTTCGCGACGGATATCGTCAAGTATCTTTTTGTTCTTAAGAAGGTCACCGAAATTATTGAGAAGCTTATCGACCGCTTTATAGAGAATATCAAGCTGACCGCGTGTGATATCAATTATTTCAAGCACGTCATGGTGAACAGCCTTGGGAAGCTGAATTTTCTCCAAAAGAACACGGCGTGCAATACTCTGACATGCGTTTGCAACGTCGTCTGTGTTCTGTACGATCGCAATAAGATTTGAACGGGTTCTGGGTAAAAACGTATCGCTCATAAGATCGACGATATGACGAAGCTCCTTATCAGCAGCCGACTCGCTTGAGTCAATAGAAACGTAAATTGATTCGAGCTTGTGGGCATCGCAGTTTTCTGAAAAGAGTTCTTTAAAAAACAGTTCGAGATCCTCAAGACACTCAGCTACGCTGTTGTGATGGTCATTAAAACACTTTGAAACTCTTTCATCTTTTTTGTTGAATTTAATCATTGTTTTCCCTCCGTTAAGATATTATTGTGTATAAATTATATATATTATAGTATTATATACTATTGTTTGGAAATAATCAACATAAAATGACATATAATTTAAAAATTATATGTTCAGAGTGTCAAAAAGCCGATTTTTTTAATTTGACACTCTGATGTGACTTTCAAAAAAGAGTGCAGATTTCGTGGACTCGCGCTCGTCGGCGTACAATGGTACGGTAGAGAGCGAGTTCGCGGGAAGTGAAGAAATCCCATGAAAATATTGATTTTCATGGGATCTTTTTTGTACATATTTAAACTACCCCTCCGTCTTTTGCCGCACACGGCAAAATCCACCTCCCCTGACAAGTGGAG
>JAZPZR010000070.1:0-3487 GCA_045544795.1 Eubacteriales bacterium | reverse complement strand
GTCAAGGGTATGGGTGTCGGTGAAAAGCTGTCTATGCTTTTGATTGGCTCTGCCGTACTTGTACTTATGGTTCTTTCCTTTCTCAATGTGAAGGGATCACTCAGCTTCTCCTTTGGCGCGTCAAGTACCGTCTTTGCGGTATACGGACTATTTATGTTCGCGTTTTCCGCCATCTTTTCCATCATTCAGGTGTGTAACCATATTGAAAAGAAAGAACTGACAGGCAAAGCAGTTATCGGAGGTCTTTCACTTAACGCATTGATCACAGTTGCATTTACCGTGGCAGTTATTCTCGGCTCTGATATAGTTACGGAGATTGCAACCATAGGTCTTTCCGAGAGCATAGGTATCCCCTTTGTGAAGATACTCTGCTCGGTACTTGTCCTTTTGGCAATGTTTACTTCCTTCTGGTCAAGCGGCTTTGCGTTTGCCGACGTGGTCGGTGGACAGTTCGGTTTATCCACAAGAATCTCTTGGTTTATTGCTACCATTCCTGCGCTTTTAATTGCCGTCTTTCTGCCTCTTGGTATACTTGACTACGTTCAAATTGGCGCGGGTGCTCTCTCCATCATACTTGTTATTGTGGTTTTGCCTGCATATTACAATGCGGTGAAGCAACACAAGACAAATCTTTTGCTTGGCAAGTGCTCAGGCAATAAAATTATGCTATCCCTCGTTGCATTATTTATTATTTTGATGGCAGTATCCTCATTTATTCCGATCGGTTGATCCGAGAAAGGAGCTTTCAATGAAAATTGCATTGATTTCACCGGCAGGTGCTATGCACAGATATAACGGTATGTTTCATAAGGGGCTTCATTATGCCCCTATCACGCTTGCACTCCTTGCAGCTCTTGTTCCGAAGGAGCTTGAAGCAGAGGTCGTGATTTATGATGAAACAGCAGAGGCAATTCCGCTTGACAACGATGCCGATGTGATTGCCATTACCTGCATTACCGGTACGTCTTCAAGATGCTATAAATTTGCTGATTACTTCAGAAGCATTGGTAAAACCGTGCTTCTTGGCGGTGTTCACCCAACACTTATGCCCGATGAAGCAGCACAGCACGCCGATGCCGTTCTTACAGGTCTTGGAGAAAAGACCTTTCCGCAGGCTCTGCTCGACATCCGTGATGGCTGTTTGAAGCCTTTTTATCACGGCGGTGGATGTCCCGATATTGCGAACAGACCGCTACCACGCAAGGATCTGCTCAACAAAAAGAAATACATAACCCTCAATACTGTTGAATCGGTAAGAGGATGTAATCACTCCTGCACCTTCTGTGCTTATCCTGCCGCATTTGGCAAGGGTGTTATCACCCGTCCTGTTGAGGACGTTATTGCAGAAATAAAGTCATTTAAGGGGAAAGAGGTTATTTTCCCCGACGTCAATCTGATTGCCGATGTAAAATACGCCAAGGAACTGTTTACGGCAATGATACCCCTCAAAAAGTGGTGGATGGGTCTGACCACTACCGCTATCGGACACAACGAGGAATTACTCGATATCTTCCAAAAGAGTGGCTGTAAAGGTATTCTCGTTGGCTTTGAGTCTGTCAATCAGGAAACACAGCAAGGTATAAACAAAGGCGTAAACCACGTTGAGGAATACAAGGTTTTGATGGATAAGCTTCATCGCAGAGGTATCATGGTCATGGGCTGTTTTGCCTTCGGTGCAGACGAGGACGGCCCCGACGTGTTCCGTCGAACCGTAGACCTGTGCCTTGAAGCCAAGATCGACCTGCCCCGTTTTTCTATCATTACTCCTTTCCCCGGAACCGAGTTTTACCGTGAGCTTGAAGCCGAGGGGCGCATCATAGAGCACGATTTTGCCATGTATGACGTAGAGCATTGCGTTTATCAGCCCAAGCAAATGACCAAAGAACAGCTTGAAGCAGGAATTGCGTGGGCATGGAAGCAAACCTATTCGTGGAAAAACATTTGGAAGCGTCTTGACCTTACCAAGCCCAAAACCGTCAAAAGCATCTATATGTTAGTTAATATTGGTTACAGGAAATACGCAAAGGAATTCGAAATATTCGGCGCCGACGTCATGTCGGACAATTCGGATATCCCGACAGTATAACACATCCGGAGGTCGCTATTATGAAGATTTTATTATTACAGCCGTGGCACGCCGATGACAAAAGCTATCGCGCGCGGCTATCAGGTCTTATATCATATGCTCCGCTGACGTTGGCGACACTGCTTGCGTTGATTCCGCAAGAAATCGAGGCAAGTGTTGATACATACGATGAAATACAGGGCAATTATCCGCTGAAACATCAGAAATACGACATCGTCGCGCTCAGCGTGTTGACATCAACCGCACCGAGAGCATACAAGATAGCACAACATTTCAGGCAGCAGGGTTCGTATATTGTCATGGGCGGATACCAGCCCACTCATATGCCCGAGGAAGCAGCGCAGTATGCTGACACCGTGATAGTGGGTGCAGCTGAGTACTCATGGCCGCAGTTTTTGAAGGATTTCGCCGCAGGCTGTCCAAAGCCGCTTTACGACCGACAACACGTAAACGGCGCTGATATAGTACCGCCCGACAGACGCGCCATACCTCGCAAAAAATATCTGAAATATCCTGCCGTTATCGCAAATCGAGGCTGTCCGAATAATTGCGAATTTTGCGCTATAAGCAAAATGTGGAGAACTTGCAGTGCCCGTCCTGTTGAAAACGTTATAAATGAGATCAAAGCTCTGAATACTCGTATGCTGGTCTTTTTTGACCCTAACTTTTTCGGCGACCGCGAATATTCCATGGCTCTTATGAAGCAGCTTGCCAAGCTGAATATACGGTGGGTAGGGTCTGCCACGATAGCCTCGGCATTTGACCAAGAATTGATGCGCGCCGCACAGCAAAGCGGTTGTGCAGGACTGCTGGTCGGTCTTGAATCAATGAATCGGAATACACTTGATACATCAAATAAAGGCTTCAACGATCCAAGCAACTACAAGCAAGCCATTGCCATAATGCAAAGCTACGGCATAAGCGTAAATGGCTGCTTTATTCTCGGGATGGACGGTGATACCGAGCAGGAGCTGTTATCTTTGCCCGAACAGATCAATTATCTGAACTTGAATCTTGCAAGATTTGCCATTCTTACGCCTGTGCCCAACTCACCGCTATTCCGACGTCTGGAGGACGAGGGGCGCATCATAACACGGGATTGGTCAAAATATAACCAACACGAAACAGTATTTATGCCGCAAAACATGTCGCCTCAGCGCCTTGATCAGATATACAGGACCGTCTGGAAGCAAACGTATTCCTTTAAAAACATATTCAAGCGCGTCAAAAACACACCCAACCAAAGTCTCCGCGAGAAATTCATATGTCTGGGTGCAAACCTGGGCTTTAAATACCTTGGGATAGAATAAAATGAAAGTTACGTTAATTAAAGTCAGTATGCTCGAGGGCAAAGGAAGTGACGCAATGAAACCGCTGATCTTTGCGGTATTTCATGCTGTC
>JAZPZR010000069.1:0-3168 GCA_045544795.1 Eubacteriales bacterium | reverse complement strand
AAATCCCATGAAAATATTGATTTTCATGGGATCTTTTTTGTACATATTTAAACTACCCCTCCGTCTTTTGCCGCACACGGCAAAATCCACCTCCCCTGACAAGTGGAGGCAAGGGTGTACTCCTTTTCTTCACGGTCTGTGCCTTTTTTAAAACATAAGTTTGCCGTCGACTGCAGTTACAGACCATGCCTCTTTTACTGCATTTTCAGGCTCAGACTGAATTGCAGTTGCAATAACGTTTATACCGAGTGTGTACCCTTCGGGTGCGTTGCCGATAACAGATGCACTCTTTATAAGCTCTGCCGTAACGTCATTCGGGGCAACTGCCTGTGTATAGTACCAGAATCCGTCCTGACCCTGCACCCAGCCTGTATCTGCAAAACGCACAGTATAATCGGTATCCTGAACAGGTGACGCAGAATGAACCTTTCTTTCACCTGAGATCCAGTTTACAACGACAGTTGCGCGAATGAAAGCGGGAACGTTACCAGTATTACGTATAACAACGTCTGTTTTCAGTCCGTTCTGAAATTCCTCTTCTACCTCACAGGTGACTGAGGCGGGAACAAACTGATTTTTAACCGAATCGGTATTTTTAATAATATACGCAACCGTCACGCCGACTGCCACGACCGCGGCAAGCAGGCAGGAGGTCAGAATAATAAATTTTCTTTTCATACCGACGCCCCCTTAAAACCTGTTAAGACGTGACGCATTTCCGTCAAGCCACTTATCTTTTGTACGTGTGTTGTCATAAATCACGACGTTCTTTGACGCGTCGTAAACAAGCGTGACCGCTCTTTCTGCCGTGCTATTTTCATAACGCCAGCTCCAGTCGGTAAGCTCGGTAACAACGTAATCACCAAGCGGAAGCTCGGTTATTGTAACAGAGCCGTCACCTATAACGGTAACAGTGAGATCTATGCCCTCGGTATTTGTACCGTGGGTACCCTTTACCGTAAATATGTACGCCTGTTCCCCATCAATAGCATCAGTAGACTTAGTGGTTATTGTAAGTTCGGTTGCAAGCGGATAGAATTTCGCGTAGTAGGTGGTACCGTCCTGCCATACCTCGTCATCGGCTTTCTTTGGTTTAAAATGATCATCGCTACCGACAAGCGCACTGTCTACAGGCATTGTGCATTCGGGGTCTGTATACCATCCCTCAAACGCAAAGCCTTTTGAAGCTATCGGAGCCGAACCGTTGGGCTGACCGCTGACAGCGGCAACGTTCTCACTCTCCTGCGTAAGAATTCCGCAGCCTTCGGGACCGACTGTCTGATATTTTATACCAACGTATTTCTGCTGATATATAAACTCGATCACATTATGCGTCTCATTTGCAGAAAGCGTCAGTATCTTTATATCCTCACTTGCAAGGCTGTAGCCTTTGCTTTCAAGATCCAAAGCATATTCTGTAACCTGAGCGCCGAATATACCGCTTCCCGTTTTATCGGGAGCAAGTGCATTTCCGGTCTGTCCGTCAATGTATTTTACGGTATAGGGCACTTCTATTCTGTCGTAGTAAAATTCGACAAGCAGACCGTTTTCGTCAAGCTTTGCGGTATAGGAAGTGCCGTCCATTTCGTGTAAGACGGAATTGACCTTGGTTTTATCGGGATTAAACTCAAAGCCCGAAATAGTTATTGCCTCAAACGTGTATTCCTGTCCTATATTGCCGACAGTGTCCTCCGCGCGATATTCACGGTAGGTCTCCTGCGCGATGTTTTCAATATAGTGAACAACACGGTAGTATGCGTGCTCATCATCGGAACTATAGTAGAAGGTGATATTATTGTTATCAAGCACACCGTCACCGTCTAGGTCTTCACCGTCCGCTGAAAGAACAAGCCGCTTCTGATATGCGTCGGGCATCATACCGGGAACCTGAACAAAGTTTTCTGTAACAACCGAAAAATTGTTATCAGCCACAGTTTTCGGCGGACAAAGCTCCTCACCCGTCAGTGCATTTACGTAACGCACCGTATACGGCATTGAGGGGACGTATACGTAATAGAAGGTAAAGGAGTGATTGCCGTCAACAGACATTGTGACAGTATGGCTGTTGACAAGCGGGAAATAGCCCGTTGTGAAGCCTTTATAAAGCTGATCGCCCGCCTTTGCATCAAACGTCTTGTTGTGGCCTGCTATTGCAGAGCCATAGGTCGAATCGGCAATAGGCTCATCCGTACCGTAAAGACGGTAATGTATCTCGTAATCAACAGATACGTGCGAGCTCCATTTTGCGTATATTTTAAGATCCTTTGTAATCGGTATACCGCTGAAAACGAATGCCTTTTCAACACCGTTTTCATCCTTATAGAACCAGCCCTGGAAAACGTAGTTTCCGTTCACGACAGCGTCATGAGGCGCTGTTGCAAAAGCGTTATGCGCAACAGACTGCGTCTCTCCTATCTGTTCAGAAAGGGTCGCATCCTTATACACGTCTACCGTGTGAAGGACAGGCGCCCAGTTTGCATAAAGAAGAAGGTCACCGTCGGGCATTGTTACCGTACTCCAGTCAACCTTTGTGCCGGGATAGCATTCAGCGGTTGTGTACCAGCCTTCAAATGAATACGCGTTAGGCTCAAGGTTATCGGGGTACTCAGGCTCGAAATAAAACTGCTCAAGCGGCATCTCGTACATGACGTTTGTCTGCGTTTTATCCGAAAGCAGTCTGCCGTTATTATCAAACTGAAGGGTGGATCTTGTTCTGTTATAGTAGAAGTAAACGTCAGAAACGTTATCTATCTGTCCGTTTGAAAAGGCAGGTGTTGATGCAAACTGTTCATAGCCTGCAATATCAAAAAAGTCCTCTGCCTCGGTAACGTAGTTATAGTTTGCGCTTATGGTATTATTAAGCTTATAGCTGTTTCCCGAATAGGTTCTGTCACCCGTCTGCCCGGGAAGCGTCTGCAGATAATAGTGCAAACGGAAGGTGTCATAGTTTGCCTCGTTAAGTGTGAGCGTAAAATCATCAGGCACCATAGTAGAAAGGTATACAAGCACCTGATCATAATAGGTACTGCCTGAGGGCTCCCATCTCTGACCGTCGTCATACGTCTTGCCGTTATCACCCGTTATCGGCCAGATATCCGCAATAGACTGTTCGTATTTTCTGTATACGTATTTTATCGTGTTTCTACATGCAGAAGTACAGGTGTGATT
>JAZPZR010000068.1:0-2285 GCA_045544795.1 Eubacteriales bacterium | reverse complement strand
CTTTGCCTTCTCCTTTGAGGAGAAGGGGGACCGCGTGAGCGGTGGATGAGGTGGAAAACTAAATATTAACACCTCATCAGTCACCTACGGTGACAGCTTCCCCTCAAGGGGAAGCCTTGCTATGTTTCACCTACAAACTACAATTTTCATAAAAAATCGGGACGTTATCCGTCCCGATTTTTTTCATGTACAAGCATCCACTTTTCAGGGTTGTTTGCGATGTATTGTATTGTCTGGATATAATCCTGCTCATTTCGTATAATGTGGTCATAATATGATTTTTGCCATATTTTCTTGTCATATGTAGGCAATAGTCCGTTTTTTACCGCACGGATGTACTCGTTAGTTGTCATTGCTTTGAAAAACCGCATAGCATCTTGTAGGGAACGACCTGCGTGTCGTTCCGTAATATTTACAATAAAATGTATGTGATCAGGCATGATAATATAATTATCAAATCTTATTGTTTGAAACTTTTGTTCTGTTTCTTTTATCCATTTTCGCAGTATTCTGTTTTGCAGCGGTAAATCATGCGGAACGACACACAGGTCGTTCCCTACAATAACCGGATGTTCCATTCTGAACAGCTGTTGTCGGTTATTTGTACATAACGTAATAAAATAACACCCTTCTGTGCCGTAGTCAAAACCGTGTAAGCGGTTTCTTTTTCTTTTTGGCAAAGAATCTGAGTTCATTTTATTTAAAAAGTGAGAAGTACAACCAGAGCACAGTGTATCTGTCTTTTAAATCTTTAGCGTAGAGGTCTGCATCCTCAATAACGTCGCGTCCGTAGAACTTATTGTAATACTCAAAGTCAAGACCTGCCGTTGCAAGAATGCCGTTCAGCTCGTCTACAGAAGGTGTGTCGCGGAGAATGTCGATAATCTCGTTCCACTTTTCGCGGTAAACATTTTCAAGACCGCGTCCGTAGTAGTTCATTTTGTCCTGAAGCGCAATAACGCCTTCAGCCGCAGAGCCGTAGCTTTCGTTTATAGCGTCGACCCAGCTTTCTCTGTCAAACCCGTACATCTTTTCGGGGCAGGAGTCAAGCGCCATTATCTTTTCGCGGAGTGTCTGTGTTTCGATCGTTGAATATACAACGTCAAGACCGTGGTTGAGATAATCTCTTCCCTTGATGATGCCTGTAATTTCAAAGTAATGTGAAAGGTGATGCTCAGAGCCTGAAGCGGGACGTGAATTGTCAACGTATGCCATTGCGATGCCGACGATTACAAGCGCTTCCATAAGCGTCTTTATCGTTTCGGGGTCACGCTTTTCAATACCGTCTGCAAGAGCGCGTGTCTTGAGCACCGTGTCGTAGGTGAGGTCGTAAACATACTGACAGAAATACTCGTCAATAACGCAGTGCGCAAGCTTCCAGTCATTGAGCGCTGAATACTTACCGATGATATCGCCGAAGCCCGATTTTATCATATCCATCGGTGAATCCTTGAGTATATCCACGTCACCGATAATAGCAGCGGGCACGCGTGCGTTGAAGGTGGTCTTCATACCGCCTGTTATCATAGCCGCGCCGACTGATGCGTAGCCGTCCATTGAAGGAGCAGTTGCTACGATATAATAACGCAGACCGTTTTTAAAGCTTACGTACTTGCAAAGGTCGTTGATAACGCCCGAACCGATACCGATAATAAGATCCGTCTTGTCTGTAATAAACGCGTCAAGCGCGTCTATCGCATCCTCATTGGGAATAAGAAAGCCTTCACAGTCAAATACCTTGATGCTCTCGACCTTTGCGCCGAGGCTTTTTGCAACACGCTCACCGCAGGTCGCAAATGTGTTTTTGTCTGCACAAATTACAATGCTGTTATAGTTGCCGCAAAGTGTGTGTACCTCGTCAGAAGCACCGCTTTTTATAATAACGTGCTCAATGTCACAGGTGTGCTCTTTACCGCAGGCACAGTCGAATTTACCCTTTAAAAGCTGGTTTATCATTGCTTAGTCCTCCAGAAACGGCTTCATTATCTCAGGAAATGCGAGATAATCGTCAGTTGTGATAAAGTTGAAATCAGAAAGATAAACGCTCTCGTCGTTACCGCCGGGACCGTAGTCGTCACCTACAAAAGCAACCTCTTCGTGTGTAAGACCGTGCTCCTTGCAGTATTTGTCAAGCGCGTAATATTTGTTGTAGGGGAAGGGCGCCATATCAAAAGAAGATGAACCGCCGACAAAAACAGTGTAGTCGGAGAAAACTTCTTTTATCTCATCATAAATAGCGCGGCGCTTTGAACGGTCGGGGTCAAAGCTGAGCTTATCCTCAATAT
>JAZPZR010000067.1:0-17722 GCA_045544795.1 Eubacteriales bacterium | reverse complement strand
TCGAGGGCGCCGACCCCTACAAAGATTGTGCGTATCTCCCCGTAAAACCGAAATTTTACGGCAAAAAATACGGAAGAAGGCGGTGCTTCTTCCGTATTATATATTTATACGTTAAGGTCGACGATATGCTCTTCAAGGACTTCGTGGTCGGAGTTTGTAAACTCAACCTTCATTTTATCGCCTTCGATCGTGTATGCGCCGCCGACAAAGCTTACGCGCTTTCTGTTTTCGTCAAGCACGTCGCGTGAGCCGACAACAACGGTGCAGGGCTGACCCTTCTGATCGATCGCGCCGCCGACTTCATAGATACGTGTTGCATGGAAATGACCGCACAGCATAACCTGAGCACGAACGTCATCCTTCAGCTTTTTACACCAATCAATAAAGATTTCGGGATCGGGATCAAAATCGTTATTTCCCGCTTCGCGCATGAACGGAACGTGGCAGATAGCAACGCGGTAGTCAACGCCCGGTGCGTTATACTCCTCGTCTGCGTTTTTGATAAGCTTTTCAAAGTACTTTGTCTCTTCTTTTCTGAACTGCGTGCATGAAACCGTGCCGCCGTACTCAGCATGCCAGTCCCACTTATCCTCACCGCAGTCAAGGACGATGCCCCACAGTCTGCCAAGACGGAACGAGAAGTAGGAATGTCCGTCCTCGGTGGGAGTATACTCCGCGATGTTTTCAGCGAAAAATCCGCGTGTATCGTGGTTACCGCGTGAGAAGATACAGGGACGCGCGCCGCCCGTTGCCGCCTCACACAGCTGATAGATAAGGTCGAAATACTTTATATCACCCGAATGGTTGGGAATATCTCCGTTAAGAATAAAGAGATCAAGGTCATCGCCGAAATATGTAGAAGCAGCCGCAGGCTTTGAAAAGTGGCTGTGTGTATCGGAAAGATGATAGATTCTGATAGGACCTTCTTTGGGAAGACCTCTGAACTTGAAGGTCTGTGCTACTTCAGGCTCGGTTGTCGGGAAGTAGGGCTTTCTGTCAATGATACGGCGGTAGTGAACGGTGTATTCACCCGCAGCGTCAAGCTCCTCGACAGGCACGTTTACACGGTGCATTCTCGTAGAAGAACGAACGATGCCGTTTGAGTGGTCATAGTAAGTTTCGTCACCGACCGAGACCCAGAAAAGAAGGTCGGTACGCGCCATTACCATGATCTGATAATAGTCCTTGATTGCAAAAACTGCAGGTGTGTAAAGCAGTTCGTGCATACGAGCAGGAATTTCCATAATTCTTCACCTCATAAATTATATTTTTCAATGCCTCGGCATTGTATTTACACTTAATATATAAGCTGATTTTCAACCGTTGTTGATATATTTGTGATCTTATCGTTAAAGTACTCGTCAAAAACAGCCTTTGCCACACCGCCGACCGAGTTACCGTGCGCGCCGTGCTCGACAACGACACAGACCGCAATTTCGGGGTCCTCGTACGGCGCAAATGCAACGAACACGCCGTTTGCAGTACCTGAGGGCACCGACGCAGTACCTGTTTTTGCACCGACTCCCACCTTATAGACAGAAAAGAGATTTGACGCGGTACCGCTTGCCGCCGCAAGCTTCATGCCGTACATTACCGCGTGGAAATTTTCCTCCTTCATATCAAGACGGTCGACAACGCTTACCGTCGATTCGGTAATATTAGCGCCTGTCGCGGTATCGTTTATCGATTTTACAAGATGCGTCTTATAACGCGTGCCGCCGTTTACGATGGTGGCAACGTAGTTTGCAAGCTGTAGCGGGGTGAAAAGATTATATGACTGACCGATAGATGCCTGAAGCGTATCACCGGGGAACCACTTCTGATCCTCGATGGCAAGCTTTGCGGCGGGGGATGCGAGCGTGCCCGACGATTCGGAAAGCTCAACACCCGTTTTTTGTCCGAGCCCCAGTCTTGAGCAGTAGAGGTTGAGATAGTCTATACCCATTATATCGGCAGACTCGTAGAAAAAGTAGTTACACGATTTTTCAAGCGCCTGCGAGACGTTTATCGGACCGTGGGTGGTGCCGTAGTCGGAATATACCCAGCATCTCGGCTTGTAGTCACCCTTGTACTTGGTATATACACCGAGGTCGCGGATAATGGTGTTGGGGTTTATAACGCCCTCTTCAAGCGCGGCAATGGCGGTTGCCATTTTGAAGGTAGAGCCGGGGGCGTAGGTGCCGTTAAAGGCGCGGTTGAACATCGGCAAAAGCTCGTCTGTCACAAGCGCGTTATAGTTTTCGACGTAGGTGGTGAGGTCATAGTTGGGAGCAGATGCCGACGCAAGTATCTCACCCGAATTTACGTCGACAACGACAGCGGCGCCCGCGCATGCGTCGGCACCCTCTCTGTTGTTTTTATATCTGCCCGCCTGAGCGATAGATTTTATCGTGTCCTCAAGCGCGGTCTGCGTTATCTCCTGCAGGTCCTTGTCGAGAGTGAGCATGAGCGTGTTACCCGAAATAGGCTGAACGGCTGTCGTAACATCGAGCACCTTGCCGTCCACGTCACGCTCGATTATCTTGGTGCCGTCAGTACCGCGAAGGTAGCTTTCCATCGCCTTTTCAATACCGTCCTTTCCGACGGTATCACTCATTTTATAACCCTTTTCTCTGTAATCCTCATATTCCTCGGCATATATCATGCCTGTACGTCCGAGTATGTGCGATGCAAGATATGGGGTGGTGTACACACGCTTTGACTGCGTGTCGATGCTGACACCGGGGTAGTCCTCGGTCAGCTCCTTGAGTACCGTTACCGTGTCGATAGAAATATCACTTGCAAAGGTATAGGGCGCGTAGACGGAAAAGTCCTCGCGCTCCATCTGATACCGCACGCCCGCGATGATACGCTTTTGAGCAGTGGGAAGCGAGGTATCTATCCTGTACGCCTTTATAAGCTTTTGCATTATTTCGCCTGCGGTGGCGTTTTTATCAAGATCGTATTTTTTAATAAGCGAATCAATACGGCTCTGTGAGTTTTCGTCACTGAGCACAAAGGAATAGGGGGCAGACGCGCTTATAGGCAGAGTATCGTTGTATTTTTCGTTTTTTGAAATAAGAAGCTCGGCGAGTGAGAGGATAATGTCATTCTGAGTTTCTTTAGGTAAAAGCGCACGCGACAGCTTTACCGTATATACCGATTGATTGGTGGTCAGAAGCTGACCGTTGCGGTCTGTTATGTTTCCGCGCGATGCGGTAATGCTCTCGGTAGAATATATCTTCTTCTGCGACTGCTCCTTGTACGCGTCGCCGTCTATTATCTGCATTTTATAAAGCGTGGCGCCGTATGCGATAAAAATACCCGCCACGATGACGATAAGTATAATAAAACGGATGTGTCCGTCACGCAGATTCAAATACTCTCACCTCCCGCGTCAAGCTTTTTTGCTAAAAAGCGTACTACAAAATAAACGGGGTAGCAAAGCACGCCCGAATAGAGAAATTTAGGTAAAATTACCTTGAGCAGAGCCTGACCGAAGGGCAGACCGCCGTAGAATACAACGGTAAACAGGTACTCTGTCAGAAGATAGATAAGCACCGTAGCAAGACTGAGCACAACATAGGTCAGAAACAGTCTGCGAAGGACGGTTTTTAATGCAACTGAAACAAAAAATGCCGTAAACATGAAAACTATCGCGCTTTTGCCGACTACACTGTCTGTGACACAGTCGTTCAGAAAGCCTGCGGCGAGCCCGAAAAAAGCGGAAAAGGTCTCCGACTCGTTAACCGCGATACAGACTGTCAGTATAAACAAAAGCTCAGGCGCCTGACCCATAAACCGAAGTCCGAGCGCGGGCACGCTTGTGAGCAGGTAAAATACCACAAGAAGAAGTCCGTACAGCGCAATTTTTACAGGTGTGTTGTTGCGGGTAAACATTATTGCTCTGCCTCCGTCTCTGCCTCAGCGGGCGGTACGGTGACGGTGTCCTTTTCAAACGAGGTTATTACAAACACGTTTTCAAGGTTTTCGATATCAACGGCGGGCGAGGTTACGGCATACTGTGAGATACCGTGCTTTTCAGGCTTTACCTCCTGCACGTTACCGACAACAAGACCTGCGGGGAAAATACCGCCTATGCCCGACGTGACGACGCTGTCACCTGAGCTGAGCCGAACCTCGTTTGAAAGGTAGGAGACCTTGCAAAGTCCGTCCGATGCAAGCGAAAAATCACCCTCAAGCACACCGATGTCCTGCGTGCGCGTTATCATGACACCCATTTCGCAGGATGAGTCGAGGATGGTGGTCACCTTACACCAGGTAGTGCCGACCTCCGACACGTAGCCCGCAATACCTTCGGGAGTTATCACAACGTCGCGCCGCTTTATTCCGTCGGCAGAGCCTGCGTTGAGCGTTACCGTATACGAGTAACCGCTGTGGTCGGTCGCGACAACGAGGGCGGGACAGAATTTAAAGTCGGGATTGTTCTGCTTAATATCGAGAAGACCCTTGAGCGCTTCGTTCTCAATAAGCGCCTGCTCCGCATCGCGAGCCTGATTTTCAAGCTCGGAAACTCTGTCACGAAGCTGCTCGTTTTCATTGATGAGCGCCTTGTGCTCGGAAAAGATCGCAGCAAAATCACCCGACTTATCAGAGATGGTCGTGACCATATTCTGTATCGGGGTGACGATTATGCCGACAATATCCTCAAACACGGTGACTTTACCGCGGTCGACGGCACTGACTGTCATCATCGCAAGCAAAAGCACCGCGATGATACAGATGGATATAAAGGTTTTAGAGGTAAAAAACTGACGCATTACCGTGAGATAGCATTCCAAAGATCAGGTGACTCAAGCGAGCGTCCCGTACCGATAGCAACACAGTCAAGCGGGTCTTTTGCGATGTGGACGGGAATTCCCGTTTCCTTGGAAATGAGCGCGTCAAGTCCGCGCAGCATTGCGCCGCCGCCCGAAAGTATGATGCCGTGGTCTATAATATCCGCCGCAAGTTCGGGCGGTGTATGTTCAAGTGTATTTTTGACAGATTCAACGATAAGCGCTACAGGCTCTTCAATAGCCTTGCAGATGTCGTCACCCGTGATTGTGATATTTTGCGGAAGACCCGTTATCATGTCGCGTCCGCGTATCTCCATTGATGCCTTGTAGCCTGTTGCGTTGCCTATTTCAAATTTGATCTCTTCAGCCATACGCTCACCGATAAAGAGAGAGTAGGTCTTTCTTACGTAAGCAATTATCGCGGCGTCGATCGCATCACCCGCAACGCGCACCGATTTAGAGGATACGATACCGCCGAGCGATATTACCGCAACCTCGGTCGTGCCGCCGCCGATATCGACTATCATCGAGCCTGTCGGCTCAGACACGGGAAGCCCCGCGCCGATAGCCGCCGCAAGCGGTTCTTCTATGATCTTAACGTCCTTTGCGCCTGTGAGGGACGCCGCCTCTTCTACTGCGCGGCGCTCAACGTCTGTTACCTCGTAGGGAATACAGATAAGAATACGTTTTTTGCCGATAAAGGATTTACCCATCGCTTTTTTAAGAAAATAGCGGAGCATGAGCGCAGTCGATTCGTAATCTGCAATTACACCTTCGCGAAGCGGTCTGATAGCGTCGATATTCTTAGGCGTTCTGCCTATCATGTCCTTGGCATCGTTACCGCATGCGACGGGGCGGTGTGTCTCGGTATCAATTGCGATTACCGACGGCTCGCGCAGTACGATACCCTTTCCCGTCTTGTAAACGATAGTATTTGCAGTACCGAGATCTATACCGATATCGTTGTATGAGAATAATTTAAAGGGGTTGGGCAGCTTTTTGCCTTTCGAATTGCCCTTTTCGTCGTCTGTTTTGTCCGTTGCCTTGTTGAATATGCTTTTTATATCCATTATCTGTCCTCCAATTCATCTATTACTCTGCCCATCGGCAGTCCTATAACACAAGAAAGCTCGCCCGAAAGCGATTTTATAAATCCGATGCCCGCATCGTCCTGAATACCGTAGCCGCCCGCCTTGTCAAAGGGCGAGCCGCTGTCGATATACTTTTCTATCTGAACGCGTGACAGCGGGAAAAAGGTGACGTCCGCACGCTCGCAAAAGACGCGCGGTGTGCCGTCTTTTATGATGCATACACCTGTGAATACGGTGTGGGTGCTGTCGGAAAGCGCCGACAACATGCCGTATGCCTCGTCATATCCGTGAGGCTTGCCGAGTATTTTTCCGCCGTGTACGACAACGGTGTCTGCAGAGAGCACTGTACTGTCTTTGAAGTTTTTTGCGACCGCCATGCCCTTGCCGAGCGCAAGCTCTTTTACAAGCTCGGACGGATCGTCGCACTTTACCACCTCTTCATCAAAATCAGACGGTATGACGGTGACGTTATACCCGCGGTTTTGCAAAAGCGAAAGACGGCGCGGGGATGCCGAAGCAAGAATCAGATCCACCATATCACTTACCCGTAGAGCCGAAGCCGCCGCTTCCGCGTACAGTGTCCGAAAGCTCGTCCGCCTCTTCAAAATCCGCCTGTATCACAGGCATTAACACAAGCTGTGCGATGCGCTCAAACGGCTGTACGGTATACGGCTCGTCTGACGTGTTTAAAAGCGCGATCTTTATTTCACCGCGGTAGTCGGCATCGACCACACCGACCGAGTTTGCAAGGCATATACCCTTTTTTGATGCAAGACCGGAACGCGCAAAGATAAACGCGCCGACGCCGTTATCCGACGGCTCGATCGCGATGCCCGAAGGAATAAGCGCGCGCTCATGCGGGGCGATCGTTACAGGCTCGTCGATGCATGCCTGAAGGTCGGCGCCCGCCGAAAACTCACTCTGATACTCGGGCAGGGGTACGCATCTGCCTGAGGGCGTGGGGATAAGCTTTACTTTTATTTTCATCTGAGCTCACCCAGTCTGCGCTTGAGTATCTCATTCTCCTGACGCATTGCATCAAG
Source organism: Eubacteriales bacterium (assembly GCA_045544795.1). Lineage (GTDB taxonomy): Bacteria > Bacillota > Clostridia > Oscillospirales > QAKW01 > RGIG9041. The sequence goes on along the minus strand of JAZPZR010000067.1, from coordinate 10,810 downwards.
CTTGTCCTCAAGCTCAATATTACGCTCGTAATAGCTTTTTATCTCATCGCGGAGGCGCGCTGCCGCCGCCTTGTTCTTCTCATTTTCATCACAGAGGTCAAGACAGGTGAGTATGCTTGCCATAGGCGTTGTGACTTTACTGCTCGAAGCAAGAAGCTCCCTCATTTTCATGTCGATAATATTTGCAAGGCGTGTTGTGTACTCGCGTGACTCCTCGGTCATAACGATAAGCTCACTGCCTGCGATTGATATGATTATCTTATTTTTAGCCATCTTGTGTTGCTCCTTATGTGTTATAATAATTTATTATAATATACATTTATCAACCTTTCAAGAGTTTTTATTAATATTCTTGACAGACGGGACCGCGTGTAATATACTCTAGCAGTAAAAAGGAGAGAGTTCTATGGTTTTTCTGAGTAACGTTTATACGGTATTTATACAGGTGCTGATGCTTGCGATACTTGTTGCCATCGGCTTTTTGGGGGACAGACTGCGCTTTTTTACCGAAAAGGCGGCGCGTCTTTCAAACGATCTGCTGTTTTATATCATCACGCCCGCGGTAATAATAAATTCGTTTTTGCGGGTGGAATTTACAAAGGACAGCGCGCTTTCGTTTTTGAAAGCATTCTGTTGTATGGCGGCGTTTCACGCTGTTGGCGTCCTTGTCGGCATGGTTTTCTTTAACAGATGTGACAAAAACGACGGTGTGATCTATAAATACGCATCGGTCTACGGAAACGTCGGCTACATGGGTCTTCCGCTGTCGGCGGCAGTTATGCAGACGGTCTCGGGTTCTGGTGAAACAGGTGTTTTTTACTGTTCCGCGGCAGTCTGCGCGTTTAACATTTTTTCCTTTACCCACGGCGTTATGCTGATGTCAAAAACAGGCGGCGGATTTGACCTTAAAAAGCTGATAATCAACCCCGGAACGATAGGAATTCTTATCGGCGCGCCGCTGTTTTTACTGCGTCTTACCCCGCCCGAAATTATAAGCACACCGCTTACCCATCTTGCCAATATGAACACCCCACTCGCCATGCTCTGCTTCGGAACCTATCTCTCGAAGGCGGACCTGAAAGCCATGTGGAAGCAGGGGAATATATACTTTACGGCACTCCTCAAGCTGATAGTTTTACCGCTTGCGGCGGTGGGTGTGTTTTACCTTGCGGGCATACGGGGCGACCTGCTGATAGTCGCGTCCGTTTTTGTAAGCGCGCCGACTGCCAACAATACCGTTATGTTTGCGGCAAAATTCGACCGCGACACAGCGCTTGCATCGCAGGTGTCGGGGCTTGTCAGCGTGCTGTCGATAATCACCATGCCTGCCTGTGTGGCACTTGCCATGCTTATAGCGTAACCTTATAGCGTAACCAAATTGTAACTTGACTTATTGCGCGATTAGTATTACAATTACTGTGAGTTGATATCTAAAATTCACGAAAAGAGGATTTTCTTTTGAAAGACAAGTTTGTTTCGGTGCTTAAGTTTTTAAACGGCAAAAAGCATCAGATATTTACCTTTACGGTCGGCCTTGTGTTTATTGCACTTGTCTGCTTCGGCGTGGTATCGCTTGCAATGAAGATATACCACGTTTTCGTTCCGCAGAATATTTATGCCGACGAAAGCATGGCAAGCTCTCTCTACGGCGGCAGCGTGTACGAGGCGGTATACGCGCAGGAGTATGAGGAGGCGTCGCCTGAGTTTTTTGAAAACTATCTTGACAACTTTATCCGTCAGGATATCGCGCCCTTTGACGACCCGTCGCAGATATCGGACGACTGTATCGTTTCTTTCGGTCTGTGGCAGGCGATAACGCTCAATAACGCGCAGGGTGTGTACGGATATACCGATAACGGCAGTTTCCGCGTGCCCGCTGAGGACGTGGAGATGTATGCTTCATACTGTCTTGACTATGCAAGCAAGCTTGAGCACGGCACGGTCGATATCTGCGGTAAGTTTAAGTACAGCCCGCTTTCAAAGACCTATACCATTCCGTCTGCGGGCGTTGAAGAGTATCTTATGCCCGACGTGATCAAGGTCGAGCAGGGGGAGAACGACACCTACACCGTAACTGTCGACTGCTACAATGCGTCGCAGATGTCGGCTGAGGACCCGACAAACGATCCTGATAACTTTATCCGCCGTGTAAAGATAATCATGCAGGATATGGGAATACAGAATTACAATGCGCAGACAGGCAATCCCGTACCGCGTTATATGATACTTTCCATGACCGCAGTCAGCGAGGACGATATTGCGGCAGAGGAGAATGCAGAGGGCGAGACTGCCGAAACAGAAGACGATATCGAATTGAATTAACATTCCGCCCGCCATGTGATCTCATGGCGGGCTTTTTTGAAAGGTAAGGATATGACCTACGCACAGTTTAAGACGGTTGCATATAAGCACAAATATGAGATCGCGATCGAGACGGAAGAGGAGCGTATAAGCTTCGGCGAACTGCTTGAGCGCGCGGGCGCGCTTTACAATTCCTTCTGTCAGATGGGCGTTGCGGGAAAGACGGTGGCAATTTTTACAAACCGCTGTCCGCAGACGGTGTACGCGGTGCTCGCCGCCTCGCGCGCGGGCGCAAGATGCGTTATTATGCGCGCAAGCGGGCCGATCTCAAAAATAAAAGAGACGCTTTCAGTCTACAGACCGTCCGCCGCTATTCTTCACGCGTGCCATCTTGACAGGCTGACTCCCGCGCTTTTGTCGGCAGGCTGTAAAAGCGCGATAACGGTAGGCAAGACCGAAAGTGAAATGATGCCGTCACTCTATACTTTGTCGGAGCTTATGGATATAAACAGCTACAGTATCGTTACCCCGCCTCTGTCGGAGGGGTCTGTAGTGCTTGCAAACGACGGTGTCCGTTTCGACGCGTCTGAGGCTATAGAAAAAGTGCCTGCGCGCGAGGGAATATATAATTCGCTTCCGCTTTATTGCGGGGCAGGCTTTGATGCGATGTGGCAGACACTCATGAGCGGGCATAAATGCTTTTTTACCGATATGCCGTCGCGTCAACTTTTCAAGCGTAAAAAAATAGCGCTTGCACTGTTGTACGAGGGCGACGATAATTTCGGATGTGATGCGGTCTATTACTCAAATCCGGATACTTTCTGTATAAACGGCGAGTTTTTATACCCTGAGGAGTGTGAAGAGGCTGTCGGTAGCGCAACGGGCTACCCCGTGCGGTGCGATTATGAGGACGGACGGGTCAAGATCACCGTGACGCTTCCGCCCGACAGTGATATATCCGCAGTTTCCGATTCACCGCTTGCGCGCGCCGTTTCAGGCTACTGCGCAGACGTGTTTTACGGAATAATTTGTCGTAAATCGGTAGTCTTTAAAAAAACAGTTTGACATATATAGTGCAGATATGATATTATTTAATAAATTATTTATTAAGGATTTATTATGGGTAAGATTATAGGCATTGTGTCGGGAAAGGGCGGTGTCGGTAAGACCACGGTCTGCTCGGGTCTTGCGTTTGCGCTCGCATCCCAGGGTAAAAAGGTAATAGCTATCGACGGTGATATCGGACTTAAAAATCTTGATATCCTGCTCGGCATGTCGGACGGTACGGCGTATGACCTGACGGATATACTTGCAAACCGCTGTCAGATAAGCAAGGCGGTGCAGGTCCATCCCACCTTTTCAAACCTGCATTTTATATCTGCTTCACAGACCGCCTCGGCGGAGGATATGGAGGCGCGCGCCTTTGCAAATCTGTGCAGGTATCTGCGCGGCTTTTACGAGTTTGTGCTTATCGACTCTCCTGCAGGTCTCGGTCAGGGCTTTAAAAACATAATCGGCTGCTGTGACGAGTGTATAGTCGTTGCGACAAGTGACCTTACCTCTATACGCGACGCGCAGAAGACGTCGGCGTACGTATCTTCGGTAGAGGGGCTGACCCCCTATCTTTTGCTTAACAAAATAAATCCGCAGATGATCTCACGCGGTTATCTGCAGAATATAGACGATATTATTGACAGCGTTTCGCTTCCACTTATCGGTATGCTCCCGTGTGACGACAGGCTTGTCGTTTACTCAAACCGCGGTGTGCCGATAACCGCTACCAAAAGCATTTGTGCGCGCCCTATGATGAACATAGCCTCGCGCCTTGCGGGTGTGAGCGTTCCGCTTGACAAATACTGGCGAAAAAAATAAAAACAACTGAAGGAGGATAACAACCGTTGAATATAGCACTTATTGCACATGAGAAGAAAAAGGAGCTTATGGTACAGTTCTGTATAGCATATGCAGGCGTACTTTCAAAGCATAATCTATGGTCGGCATCCGCCCTTGGAAATCTGATTACCGAAAACGTCGGACTTCAGGTCAATAAAATGCTTTCGGGCGCAGGCGGGGTTGAGGATCAGATCGCATCGCGCGTGTCCTGCGGTGAAATTGATATAGTTCTGTTTTTCAGAGACCCGCTTACACCTACCACAAGGGTGCGTGAGGAGACAAACGTGCTTCGTCTTTGCGACGTGCACAATATCCCCGTTGCTACCAACATTGCGATGGCGGAAGTAATTGTAATGGCGCTTGACAGAGGCGACCTTGACTGGATAGATATTGCAAAGAAATAAATTTTATATGCTCCCGATATTTCGGGAGCGTGTTTCATGTATAAAGGAGAAAAGGAATGGCACAAATAACAGCGCCCAAGGGTACTCAGGACATACTTCCGTCGCAGTCGTACAAGTGGCAGCACGTTGAAAGTATTATCCGCGACACCTGCAGGCTTTACGGATTTTCTGAGATACGCACACCCGTTTTTGAGCATACCGAGGTTTTTGTACGCGGTGTGGGTGACACGACCGACGTCGTGACAAAAGAGATGTACACGTTTGAGGATAAAGGCGGCAGGTCGGTAACACTCCGTCCCGAAGGTACGGCGGGCATAGTACGTTCGTTTATTGAAAACGGCATATTCAACGACCCGCTTCCCGCAAAGCTTTTTTATCTTATCAACTGCTTCCGTTACGAAAAACCGCAAAAGGGAAGACTGCGTCAGTTCTCACAGTTCGGTGTTGAGCTTTTCGGCGCGGTATCGCCTGAGACGGATGCGCACGTGATCTCGCTTCCCTATACCGTTTTCAAAAGACTCGGTCTTTCGGATATCGCGCTTCATATCAACTCTATCGGCTGTAAGGAGTGCAGAGGTAAGTACCGTGAGGCGCTTATTGAGTACTTTGAGGACAAAAAGGAAAATCTTTGTCCTACCTGTAACGAGCGTCTTTATAAAAACCCCATGCGTATTCTTGACTGTAAGAGTGATATTTGTAAGGATATTGCAAAGGATGCGCCCAAGATCACCGATTATCTCTGTGACGACTGCTCGGAGCATTTTGAGAGTGTAAAGGCGCTTCTTGACAATATGGGTATTGCCTATACGGTAGACCCCACCATCGTTCGCGGTCTTGACTATTACAACCGCACCGTGTTTGAGTTTATTTCAAGCAATATCGGCGCGCAGGGAACAGTCTGCGGCGGCGGAAGGTACGACGGAATGACAGAACAGCTCGGCGGCGCTTCTTACCCCGGCATCGGCTTTGCGATGGGTCTTGAGCGTATAATGCTGCTTCTTGAAGATGCGGATATTGAAAAGCCGACGGCGGATATCTATCTTGCGCCGATGGGAGCGCGCGCATCAAGAGAGTGCGCAAAAATTGCGACCGCGCTTATGGCTGAAGGTGTGTCGGCAGAGTATGACCTCATGTCCCGCTCACTTAAGGCGCAGATGAAGTTTGCAAACAAGATAGGCGCAAAGACTGTAGCCGTTATCGGTGACAGCGAGCTTGATTCGGGCAAGGTAAGACTTAAAAACATGGCAACCGGCGCCGAGGTTGAAACGGATATCTCGGCTATCAATAAAAATCTTATTACGGAGATGACAAAATGAACAGAACATGCTACTGCGGAGAGTTTAACGATGCTCTCATAGGAAAAACAGTTACCGCTTGCGGTTGGGTACAGCGTCAGCGTGACCTCGGCGGACTTATCTTTATCGACCTTCGCGACAGAACGGGTATCGTACAGCTTCAGTTTGATGCAGATATCAGTAAAGAGGCATTTGACACCGCTTTTAAAGTACGCTCTGAGTTTGTGCTTGAGGCAACGGGCACTCTTCAGAAGCGCGGTGGCTCGTTTAATAAAAACTTAAAGACAGGCGAGCTTGAAATTGCAGTCACAAGCGTAAAGGTTCTCGGCAGATCCGAGACACCGCCCTTTGAGATAGTCGAAAACAGCGACGTTAAAGAGGAACTTCGCTTAAAGTACCGCTATCTTGACCTCCGCCGTCCCGACCTTCAGAAAAATATCCTTCTCCGTCATAAGATCACAAAGGTAACGCGTGACTACTTTGACGAGAACGGCTTTATCGAGATAGAAACTCCCATGCTTATCAAGTCAACGCCTGAGGGCGCGCGCGACTATATCGTGCCTTCGCGTATTCATAAGGGCAGTTTTTACGCGCTTCCCCAGTCACCGCAGATGTACAAACAGCTTTGCATGGTATCAGGCTTTGACCGCTATATGCAGATAGCGCGCTGCTTCCGTGACGAAGACCTCCGCGCAGACCGTCAGCCTGAGTTTACGCAGATAGACCTTGAGATGTCGTTTGTTGACATGGAAGACGTGCTCTCTATCGGTGAGGGCTATATGAAGCGCGTTTTCAAGGAAGTGCTTGACGTGGATATTCCCACACCCCTTCCCCGACTTACTTATAAGGACGCTATGGAGCGTTACGGCTCGGATAAGCCTGACACACGCTTCGGCTTTGAGATATTTGATCTTACAGACGAGGTGCGCGGCTGCGGCTTCGGCGTATTCACGGGCGCAATCGAGGGCGGCGGCTCGGTACGTGCTATCAACGTAAAGGGCGGCGCCGCAAAGCTTACCCGTAAGGAGATAGACAAGCTTACAGAGCATGCGCGCGGTATCGGCGCAAAGGGTCTTGCGTTTATCCGTATAACTCCCGATGCTACCGCTTGCTCATTTGCAAAGTTCATGACAGAGGATGAAATGAACGCTATCATGACAAAGGCGGGTGCTGAGACGGGTGACGTTATCCTTATCTGCGCTGACGTTAAAAATTCTATCGTGCTTTCAACCCTCGGCGCTATCCGTCTTCTCTGCGCTGACAAGCTTGAGGTTGAGAGAAAGGGCTTTGCACTTCTCTGGATAACCGAGTTCCCCTTCTTTGACTGGGATGAGGACAACAAGTGCTTTGTTGCAATGCACCACCCCTTCACATCTCCTATGGACGAGTGTCTTGACTATCTTGAAACGGATAAGGCGAGCGTTCGCGCAAAGGCGTACGATCTCGTTCTTAACGGTATCGAGCTTTCGAGCGGTTCTATCCGTATCACAGACCCTGCGCTTCAGCAGAGAATGTTTGACATGCTCGGCATGACCAAGGAAGAGGCTGAGCTTAAATTCGGCTTCCTCATGGGCGCGTTCAAGTACGGTGCGCCTCCCCACGGCGGTATGGGTATCGGTCTTGACAGACTTGTTATGCAGATGGTAAATGCACCCTCGCTTCGTGACGTTGTTGCATTCCCCAAGGTACAGAATGCGTCTGAGCTTATGAGTGAGTGTCCGTCAGAGGTATCACCCGAACAGCTTATCGAGCTCGGAATCACACATATTAAAGAGCAGGTCGAAAATAATTAACAATTTATTCACTTACGGCAAGGCTGTATGTGGTATCATTTATTAAACACAAATTTAAAGGAGGGTACGCCATGATAGAGGTGAGCAATATCGTAAAGCGCTACGGCGACAAGTACGCCGTAAACGATATATCATTCACTGTAAACCGTGGTGAGATAGTAGGTTTCCTCGGCCCCAACGGCGCGGGTAAATCTACCACCATGAATATCCTTACAGGATATCTTTCGGCGACATCAGGCTCCGTTAAAATTGACGGCGCAGACATTCTGGAGGACCCTACCCGTGCAAAACAGCTTATCGGCTTTTTGCCCGAGCTTCCTCCCTTATACATGGACATGACGGTAAAGGAGTATCTTGATTTCGTGTACGATATCAAGAAATGTAAATTCCCCCGCCGTCCGCATATCAACGAGATATGCGAGCTTATACAGATAACTGACGTATACGGCAGAATGATCAAAAACCTTTCAAAAGGTTATAAACAGCGTGTCGGCTTTGCGCAGGCACTTATCGGCAACCCGCCCGTGCTTGTTCTTGACGAGCCGACGGTAGGTCTTGATCCGCGTCAGATAATCGAGATACGCAGTCTTGTCAAAAAACTCGGTAAAACGCATACCATCATTCTTTCGACACATATTCTGCAGGAGGTGCAGAGTGTCTGTGACAGAATTATCGTTATAAACAAGGGTCACATCGTGGCTGACGGTAATGCAGAGCGTCTTACGCGCACCGTTGCAGGCAACAGAAAATACGTTGTACGTATCTGCGGTCCGCAGGCGGAGGTGGTAAAGACTATCCGCGCTATCGACAGCGTCACATACGTCGAGTCTATAGGTTCAAAGGAGCCCGGTTCTTTTGATTATATGATAGAGTCGCATCCCGACGTCGATATCCGCAAGCTTATGTTTGCCGCTCTTGCCAAAAAGGGCTGGCCGATACTCGGTCTTCGCTCAATGGATATGTCGCTTGAGGATATGTTCGTTCAGCTTATTACAGACGAGACAGGGGAGGAGGTAAGATAATGGTAGCAGTATTCAAGCGTGAGCTCCGCTCATTTCTCCAGTCACCTGTAGGTTATGCATATCTTGCGATATTTCTTGCAATAACCAACATGATATTTTATTTTACCAACGTCATGTCAAACACGACTGACACTACAAACTATTTCGGTTGGGTGCGTTACGTGCTCATTATCGTAATCCCCATCCTTGCGATGAAGCTTTTCCCCGAGGAAAGAAAAAACAAGACCGACCAGATTTTAATTACCGCCCCCATCAGTATCACGGGCATGGTAATGGGCAAATTCCTTGCGGCGTACGTAATTTACGTTATCGGTCTTTTACCTACGCTTATCAACATGTTCTTCCTTATGACAGTCGGCTATCTTGAGGTCGGCATCGTAATAGGAAACTATATCGGTCTTCTTTTCGTCGGCGCGGCATTCCTTGCTCTTGCAATGTTCATGTCGGTGCTGACCGAAAGCATGATAACGGCGTTTATCATGGGCGCGTTTTCACTCGCTATCTTCGCCGTTGCAGACTTTCTTGCAGACTCGCTCAATAACACGGTCGTTACAAAGATAGTAAATGCAATTTCCGTAACGCAGCGCTGTAACGAGTTCAATCAGGGTCTGTTCAACGTAGCATCGCTTATATATTTCTTAAGCCTTGCGGTAATATTTGTATTCGTAACCATTCGCGTTATCGACAAGAGGAGGTGGAGTTAAGGTGGATGAAATGAAAAACATTCCCGAAAATGAGCAGGAAAATGCCGTAACTCCCGATGAGATAACGGTATCGGCAATGGCTCAGGACAAAAAGCCCGAAGCTCCCAGAAAGCAAAAGCTTTTCAAATCGCGTAAGTTCAGATACGGCACCGTTGCTACTGCAATGATCGCGCTTGTTATTGCGGTCGTTATCGCTGCAAATCTTGTGCTTTCCGCTCTTGCTGACAGATTTTCGTGGGCGCTCGACTTTACCTCGACAGGCATTTACGATATTTCAGAGGAAACGCAGGAGGTCATCCATTCGCTCGATCCCGCGGTTGAAATTGAAATTACCGTATTTTATGACGAAAACAACTATCCCCATTATATTCAGGAGCCTTTAAAGCGTTTTGCAAACCTTTCGGATAATATCAACGTCAAATATATCGACCCTGAGAAAAATCCGACGGCTCTTACGCAGTTCGGTACAGAGTACAACGTTCAGGCAGGCGCTGTTGTTGTAAATAACGGTGACCGTGTGCGTGTATTCAACGTTGACGACTACTTCTCGGTAGATCAGGAAACGGGCTCTATGTATATTTATATTGAAGAGCGTCTTGCGGCAGGCGTGCTGTACGTTACAAAGGAAAATATCCCCGTAGTTCACTTCCTTACAGGCCACGGTGAGCAGGGCTATAACAACCTTATGAGCATTATTGCAAACAACGGCGCTGACGTAGAAGAGCTTAACCTTCTTACAGACAAGCCTGAATTTGACAGCAACTCAAAGGTGCTTGTGATATGCAACCCCACCCGTGACTATTCCGAGGCGGAGATACGCGCTATCGAGGACTTCCTTTCAAACGACAATCAGCTCGGCAGAAACCTTATGTATTTCTCGTCGGCAGACTCGCATGAGCTTCCCAATCTTGAAGCTATGCTTGCAACCTGGGGTATTGAGTACGGTGACGATATCGTGCTTGAGAGTGAGAACAACACCATGCAGAACTATCCCAATCAGGTCGTTCCCTCGCTCACGACAGAGGAGATCATGAACACAGGCTCTGTCCTTTCAACCGTTGCAAAGCTTTATGCGCCCAACTCACGTTCTGTAAACACTCTCTTTTCAGAGTCGAACGTTTATAAGACACAGCCTATATTTACTACGTCAGACGAATCATACAGCAGAGAAGCAACCGTTGTAAACTCGACCTACGACAGACTTGATACAGACAAGAGCGGTCCGTTTGACCTTGGCGTGCTCTCGATGAAGTATAAGTATATCAACAACATCCAGCATCAGAGCTATATGCTCGCATGCGGTTCAACAGGCATGATCGAGACTGAGTATTTCAACTACAGCGGTAATGCCGAGATGTTTATGCAGCTTTATAAGATAATGGTAGACGAGCAGGATGA
>JAZPZR010000066.1:0-9677 GCA_045544795.1 Eubacteriales bacterium | reverse complement strand
GTGACTGTCAAAAAAGGCACAGACGGTGAAGAAAAGGATAACACCCCTGCCACCACTTGTCAGGGGGGTGTGGAGCGAAGCGAGACGGAGGGGTAGTAGGGGAGGATATTATCCTCCCGCATCGAGTTCACGAAATCTGCTCTGAGGGATGCTCTTGCATCCCTTTATATGTGCAAAATTAATTGTTGCAAAGCGTATAATAAAGTGATATAATAATTAATTATTATGTCTGAAGGTATTCTATGATAGATAAATTCTCGGTTGATTTTCCTGCGGTAAACGGCATGGAAAAGCGGGCGGCGTACGTCTACGTTCCCGATAAAAAGGGCCGTTTTCCCGTTTTATATATGTTTGACGGTCATAACGTCTTTTTTGATGAGGATGCCACCTACGGCAAGTGCTGGGGTATGCTCGAATTTCTGCAAAAGCATAAGATACCGCTTATCGTTGCGGCAGTTGAGTGTAATCACGGCGCAAATAACGAAAGACTTCGCGAATACTCGCCCTTTACCTTTACAAACGAAAAGCTTGGCAAGATAGAGGGTTGCGGAAAAACCACGATGGAGTGGTATATAAAGACCTTCAAGCCACTTGTTGATAAAAACTATCCCACCCTTCGCGGACGGGATAATACCTTTATCGCGGGCAGTTCAATGGGTGGACTTATGAGCCTGTATGCCGTGACACAGTATAACCGCATATTTTCAAAGGCGGCGTGCCTTTCCCCGTCAATATGGTTTGCATCAAAAAAGCTTGACGACATGATAAGGCAGAGCAATATCCGCGAGGGTACGGTAATTTATATGGATTACGGCTCAAACGAAATGCGCCACCACAAAAACATGGCAAGCCGTTTTTGTAAGGTTACATCACTTCTTTTGCAAAAGGGAGTGTATCTTAATTCGCGTATCGTTCCGCGCGGTGACCACTGCGAAGCATCGTGGGAAAAACAGCTTCCGTTTTTTATAAAGACATTATTATATAAAGGATAGAATAAAATGCTTACACAGTATATGAAGACCTATTCTCACGAGCTGCAGCGTGAGATGGAGTGCAAATTTTACGGCCACGGCGGTAAGCCTGTGCTCTTTATTCCCTGTCAGGACGGCAGATTTTTCGATTTTGAAAACTTTAATATGACGGACACCTGGGGACGTTGGCTTGAATCGGGCGAGGTTACCGTCATGTCAATCGACACCATCGACCTTGAGACCTATTCGGACACGGTAACCCCCGCATACGACCGCGTGCGCCGTCACGAAGCGTGGATGCGCTATATTATAAACGAGGCTGTGCCTATGCTCATGGAAAGAACGGGCAGGGGCGACGTTATCACCTTCGGCTGCAGTCTTGGCGCTACTCACGCGCTCAATCTCTTTTTGCGCTTTCCCGATACTATCCGCGGAACGCTTTCTATCAGCGGTATTTACGATTCAAATTACGGCTTCGGCGATTATATGGACGAGTACGTTTATAACAATTCGCCCGTTCACTATATGCAGAATATGACCTACGGTCACCCCTATATAGAAAAATACAATTCGGGACGCGGTATCGTCTGCGTCGGTACGGGCGCGTGGGAAATTCCCGACTCCACCTTTGCCCTTAAAAATATCTTTGAGGATAAGGGTATTAATATCTGGGTAGACGTGTGGGGAAGCGACGTAAACCACGACTGGCCGTGGTGGCATAAAATGGTAGAGTATTTTGTACCGAAATTATTGGAGGATTAATATAAACATGAAAAACATTATCTTTATTTCACCCAACTTCCCTACAAACTATTGGATGTTTTGTAAGGAACTCAAAAACAACGGCATGAACGTGCTCGGCATAGGTGAGGCTCCCTATGACAGCTTAAGACCCGAGCTTCGCGACAGTCTTAACGAGTACTATAAGGTAGACAGCCTTGAAAACTATGACGAGGTGTACCGCGCCGTTGCATTCTTTGCCTTCAAGCACGGTAAAATTGACTGGCTTGAGTCAAATAATGAGTACTGGCTTGAGCAGGATGCGCGTCTTCGTACAGACTTTAATATCACAAGCGGTTTTCAGACCTCTGATATGGAGCGCATCAAGCATAAATCAAAGATGAAGGCGTATTACGAGGCGGCGGGCATCCCCGTTGCGCGCTACTATCTTGTACAGTCGCATGAGGGCTGTAAGGCATTCATTAAAAAGGTGGGCTACCCCGTTGTTGTAAAGCCTGATAACGGCGTGGGCGCTGCCGCTACCTACAAGCTTTCAAACGACGATGAGCTTACTGAGTTTTACAACACCTACGACAAGAGCGTGCTCTATATCATGGAGGAGTTTGTGCATGCCGAGGTAAATTCGTACGATGCTATCATTGACGCAAACGGCAAACCGATATTTGAAACGGGTAACGTAACACCCGATTCGATTATGGATATCGTAAATAACCGCGATAACAGCTGTTATTACATAGTTAAAAATCTTCCCGCCGACACAAAAAAAGCAGGCAGAGCAACGGTTAAGAGCTTTGGTGTAAAGAGCAGATTTGTGCACTTTGAGTTTTTCAGACTCACCAGAGATCAGGAAGGGCTTGGCAAAAAGGGCGACGTTGTGGCGCTTGAAGTAAACATGCGTCCCTGCGGCGGCTTCACACCCGATATGATAAACTTTGCAAATTCAACCAACGTCTATAAAATCTGGGCGGACATGATAGCCTTCGGCTCAACCGAAATGCCTGTCGGCGAGCATTTTTACTGCGCATATGCAGGCAGACGCGACGGCAAGGACTTTGTTCTGTCACATGATGAGCTTATTGAGAAGTATAGTGATAATATGAGAATGGTTGAGCGTATTCCCGATGCGCTTGCAGGTGCTATGGGCAATCAGATGTACGTTGCAACCTTTGCAAATAAGCGCGAAATGGATAAGTTTTATAAGGATGCGGTGGACTGCAAATAAATTTCACTTTGCTAAACCAAAAAAGTGTTGACAAATTGAAAAGTCGGTGCTAAAATAATTCCATAAAGCGTTTGAGCGAAAACCAGTAGCCGTGTTTTTGTAAGGCGAAGAGAGCTGTCGGGCGGTGTAAGACAGTGCTTGCATATCGGTGAATTCATTTCGTTAGCTGTCGGCTTAAAGCGTTTTGCAAGTAGGCTTGAACGGGTGCGACCGTTACATCGCGGGGTGTATAAAGGTACACCTGATGAGGTCTCTTTTGTGAAAAAGGGATAAAGCAGAGTGGTAACACGGTATTTTGTATATTCGTCTCTGTTCCGTTATTTTGCGGAACAGAGGCTTTTTATTTTTAGGAGGATAAACCAATGAAAAAAACACTTTCAATCATCATGGCAATCGTACTTTGCCTCACATGTCTTGCAGGCTGTGCAGGCGGCACAAAGGATGACGGTACCTTTACTGTCGGCGTATGTCAGCTTATGAAACACGACTCACTCGATCAGGCAACACAGGGCTTTATCGATGCGCTTACTGAGGCTGTTGAGGCTCAGGGCAAAAAGGTAGAGATCGACACACAGGTTGCAGGCGACGCTAACCTTTGTACAACTGTCGTAAACACCTTCGTATCAAAAAAGGTTGATCTTATCATGGCAAACGCAACACCCGCACTTCTCGCGGCAGCAAACGCTACGACAACCATTCCCGTACTCGGTACGTCTGTTACCGACTATGACAACACGTTTGAGAGCGGAATCCCCGCAAACGTCAGCGGTACTTCGGATGCTGTTGCATTTGAGGATCAGGCACAGATGATGATAGACACTCTCGGTCTTGTAAAGGGCGATAAGGTCGGCGTTATCTACTGCTCAAACGAGTCAAACTCACTCGTTCAGTACGAGGCAGTTAAAAAGCTTTTTGATGAAAAAGAGATAGTTTGTGAAGCTTACACATTCTCAGAAACAACAGAGCTTCAGACAGTAACTGCAGCGGCTGCTGCTGATTGTAAGGCAATCTACGTTCCTTCAGATAATACTGTTGCGGCAAGCGATACTATCGTAGGCAGTGTCTGCACACAGAACAAGGTTCCCGTATTTACAAGCTACGGCGGTGCTATCTGCTACGCAAGCCTTGCTATCGACTACTACAGACTCGGCGTTCTCACAGGTGAGATGGCGGCTGATATCCTTCTTGGCAACAAAGAGATGGCTGACCTTGAGATCCTTACCTCAGAGCCTACAAAGGTTTACAATGAGGACCTCTGCGCTCAGCTCGGTATCACCGTTCCCGAAGTATAATATTTTTCCCGAGGTTAACAAATGGCGTTTTTAAATTCAATTCCCGGTGCCGTAGCACAGGGTCTTATATGGGGTATCATGGCGATCGGTGTCTACATATCCTTTAAAATGCTTGATATTGCCGACCTGACTGTTGACGGTTCAATCGCAACAGGCGGATGCGTGTGCGCCGTGCTTATCGCGGCGGGCGTGCCTGCATGGGTCTGTCTTATCGCGGCGTTTTTTGCGGGCGCTCTGGCGGGTATTGTCACGGGTGTCTTGCATACCGTGTTTGAGATCCCCTCAATTCTTGCGGGTATTCTTACACAGCTTATGCTCTACTCTGTCAATATCAAAATAAACGGCGGTAAGTCGCTTAACCCCATTGACTCAATTTCAAACACTCTTGTGCTCAATCAGCTCAATAACCCGTTGGCTGTTGCGGTGGGTATCGGCATAATCGCGGTACTTATCGTAATTCTGTGGCGCTTTTTCTATACCGAGGTGGGCCTTACCTTAAAATCTACGGGTGACAACCCCGATATGAGCCGTGCGCAAGGCGTAAACGTAGACAAAAACAAGGTTATCGGTCTTGCAATATCAAACGGTATCGTTGCACTTTCGGGCGCGCTTTTGGCGCAGTACCAGGGCTTTGCTGACGTCAGCATGGGCAGAGGTGCTATCGTTATCGGTCTTGCGGCGATATTTATCGGCCTTGCTGTTTCAACCAAGATAAAGCCTAACTTCGTTGTCAGCCTTATCGGTGTTGTCGGCGGCGGTGTTATCTACTACCTTGTATATAACTTCGTAATATTCTTAGGCCTTGATACCGACCTTCTTAAAATGCTGTCGGCTATCATCGTTGCGCTCTTCCTTGCAGTACCCGTAATCAAGCGCAAGCTGTTTACAAAGAGGGAGGAGGATGAAGAATGTTAGAGATACGTAATATATCCAAAACCTTCAATAAAGGTACTGTCAATGAGAAAAAGGCGCTTTCGGGACTTTCACTCACTCTTGAGGACGGTGATTTTGTAACGGTCATCGGCGGTAACGGCGCGGGTAAGAGTACCCTTTTAAATGCTATTGCAGGCACCTGGTTTGTTGACCGCGGTAAGATAATTCTTGACGGACAGGACCTTACGCGAATACCCGAGTATAAGCGCGCGGCATTTCTCGGACGTGTGTTTCAGGACCCCATGAAAGGTACTGCGCCCGATATGGAAATTGCAGAAAACCTTTCTATCGCGGCGCGCCGCGGTAAAAAGCGCCGTCTTGTGCGCGGTATAAGAAAGGGCGAGCGCGCAGAGTACCGCGAGCTTCTTTCTCAGCTTGAGCTTGGTCTTGAGGACAGACTTTCTACAAAGGTGGGCACACTTTCGGGCGGTCAGCGTCAGGCGCTCACACTTCTTATGGCATCGCTCAATAAACCAAAGCTTTTGCTTCTTGACGAGCATACCGCGGCACTTGATCCCAAAACTGCGGCAAAGGTTTTGGAGCTTACCGATAAGATAGTAACAAAGGATAATCTCACAACGCTCATGATTACACATAACATGCGCGATGCGATAAAGCACGGCAACCGCCTTATCATGATGTATGAGGGTAAGGTTGCGGTCGATATCCGCGGTGAAGAAAAGAAAAATCTTACTATCGAACAGCTTCTTGAGCTGTTTGAGCGTTCAAGCGGAAGCGAGTTTACCAGCGATAAAGAAATTTTATCTAAATAAAATAATACCCCTTAAAGTAAATTTTTCTTTAAGGGGTTATACCATTATTAAGAGAGGTTATAAAAATGAAAAAAATAACAGTACTTATACTTATTCTTGTTTTGTCTTTATCCGTTTTCGGCTGTGCAAAACAGGAATCATCACTTGAAAGCCCTGGCGAATATACACTCCCCGACCACAGCGATGATGATTCGGAGGGTTTCGGCAGCTTTGCCGCAGGCTCGATTGACCTCAGCGGTATTGAAACTTATGAAACACCTAAGGACGTTGTTGTTGAGTTTGAGATAGGTGACTTCAAACTGAATAACGTTGATAACTTTTCCGAGTCGGACATGTCAAAAATTGATTCTTTTACAGAGGATGAGCTTAAAGAACTCGCCATCACCAAAGCGGAGCTTCTTGAAAAGCTTACAATTGCATTTAAAAACGCAGGCATAAACGTCGATATCAACGAGACAAGCGGTGAGGTATCGCTTGATTCTTCCGTTCTTTTCGGCGGTGATTCTGCAGTTCTTTCAGACGCGGGCAAGGACTTTCTTAAAAAGTTCATTTCAACCTATGCAGAGGTTGTGTTTGCCGATGAGTTTGACGGCTTTATCTCAAAAATATATGTTGAGGGTCACACAGCCCCCATTTCAGGCAGTACCTACGAAAGCGGTCTTCCTCTTTCAGAGGAGAGAGCAGACACCGTTAAAAACTACTGTGTTTCGGCAGATACGGGCGTGTCGGCTGACGGTATAACAAAACTCACGTCAATGCTTGAGGCAGTCGGTATGTCCAATTCAAAGCCTGTAAAGGATTCTTCGGGTAACGTTGACGTTGCCGCTTCAAGAAGAGTATCCTTCAGATTTTTAATCAATCTCGATAAATAGGAGGAAAAAATCATGCCATACGGTTTTATTGTTATCCCTGCAGCGATTATCCTTGTAATTATACTTGCAAATATAAAGATAGTTCCGCAGGCACACGAATTTGTAATTGAGTTTTTAGGTAAATATAAAACAACGTGGAGCGCAGGCTTCCATATCAAAGTTCCGCTTCTTGAAAGGGTGGCAAAGAGAGTAACGCTTAAGGAGCAGGTGCTTGATTCACCGCCTCAGCCCGTTATCACAAAGGATAACGTTACAATGCAGATAGACACTGTTATTTACTATGCGGTATATGATGCAAAGCTTTACGCCTACGGTGCGGTAAACCCCATTTCTGCGCTTTCAAACCTCGCCGCAACAACACTCCGTAACATTGTCGGTGAGCTTGAGCTTGACGGCACACTTACGTCGCGTGATACCATAAATGCCAAAATGACAGAGATTCTTGATGAGGCGACTGACAAATGGGGCATCAAGGTAAACCGTGTTGAACTTAAGAACATCATTCCGCCGACAGAGATTCAGAATGCGATGGAAAAGCAGATGAAGGCAGAGCGTGACCGCCGTGAAACCTTGCTTCAGGCAGAGGGTCATAAGGCGGCGGCTATCACTCGCGCAGAAGGTGATAAGCAGGCTTTGATTCTCGCCGCAGAGGGTGAGCGCGATGCGCGTATCGCTCGCGCAGAGGGTGAGGCAAAAGCAATTTACCTCTCTAAAAAAGCAGAGGCGGACGGTCTTCGTGAGCTTAAAAATGCGGCAGTCGATGCGGCTGTTCTTGAAATGAAAAAGTATGAGGCACTTGTTGCGATGTCAAACGGAAGAGCGTCAAAAATCATAATTCCGAGTGATGCTGTAGATATGACAAAATCCAACGTAATGTTCTCTGAAACGTCAGGTCTCGGTGACGTTACCGACCCTGCGCCTGAGATAGCAAAGGCGGCTAAAAAGCCTGACCTCTGTTGTGATTAAGGCAGGGAAAAAACATGAAGGATAATTTATCTGGACTTGTACTCGGTCTTATAGAAGCGGATACCGCGCCTGTTGTGATATGTGATTTGAATCATACGGTGGTGTATATGAATGCCGCGGCAAAAAACCGCTATCACGTTGATATTACGGGCAAAAGCATAAAGGATTGCCACAACGCGCACTCAAACGCGATGATAGATAAGGTGGTGGAGTGGTTTTCGCTCTCACCCGACAACAACCGCGTGTTCACCTCGCGTAACGATAAGGAAAACAAAGACGTTTACATGGTAGCGCTCCGCGATAAAGACGGCACTCTTATCGGCTACACCGAAAAGCATGAGTACAGGGACTGCGAAACGTCCCCGCTTTATAAGATGGGAGAATGAACGTGAAATTTGACTTTACTTCAATAATTGACAGACGCGGTCTTGATGCGCTTGCTATCGACGGTGTGGGCGGCGGTTGGGCGCCCGATGCACCAAAGGGTGATTTTGATATAATTCCCATGTGGGTCGCGGATATGAATTTTGCAACGGCACCTTCCGTATGCCGTGCGATCGCCGACAGGGTATCGCACCCGCTTTTTGGCTATTTTGAGCCGACCGACGAGTATTATAACTCGATAATCGACTGGCACAGGACACGAAACGGTGTTGACCGAATGGCAAAGGAGAATATCGGCTATCAGAACGGCGTGCTCGGCGGTCTTTTGTCGGCGCTTTCCGTCTTTTGCTCAAAGGGGGACAGCGTGCTTGTTAATTCGCCCGTCTATATGGGCTTTTCACACTCGCTTGAGAATAACGGCTATAATATGGTCACAAGCCCGCTGTCACTTGACGGTGACGGCGTGTGGCGGCTTGATATTGCAGATATGGAGCAAAAAATTGTGGATAATAAAATTCATGCCGCAATTTTCTGCTCACCCCATAACCCCGCGGGACGTGTGTGGGAAAGATGGGAGATAGAGGCGGCAATGGCGCTTTTCAAAAAGCATGACGTTTTCGTCGTGTCAGACGAGATTTGGTCGGATATAATACTTGACGGAAATCGGCATATCCCCACACAGTCGGTAAGTGAGGATGCAAAAAACAGAACGGTTGCTCTGTAT
The DNA here is from genome assembly GCA_045544795.1 of Eubacteriales bacterium. Lineage (GTDB taxonomy): Bacteria > Bacillota > Clostridia > Oscillospirales > QAKW01 > RGIG9041. Next base: position 799 of record JAZPZR010000066.1, on the reverse strand, counting down.
GCGCCGTCCAAGACCTTTAATCTTGCGGGTCTTGTCGGTTCTTACCACGTCGTGTATAATAAGTGGATCTCGGACAGACTTGAAAAGGAGTGCTCGCTTTCACATTATAACTCGATGAACGTGCTTTCACAGCACGCTCTTGTCGGCGCGTATAACTGCGTAGGACAGGAGTGGACGGACGAGCTTTGCGCCGTGCTTTCTGATAATATAAACTATGCATATAAAAGAATAAACGCCGTCGACGGACTGTTTTGTACAAAGCCTCAGGGTACCTACATGCTGTTTGTCGATTGCAGTGAGTATCTTAAAAAGCATGATATCACTCTTGATACGCTTTTAAAAAGAGGATGGGACGTCGGTGTTGCATGGCAGGACGGCAGACAGCACGGCGGAACTAACCATATACGTCTTAACGTGGCGCTTCCGTTCCCGCGCCTTGAAGAAGCCTTTTCAAGACTTGAAAAATACGTGTTTGCGTAGTATTTTCAAATTATGGTTTATAGGTGACGATGAAAATCGTCACCTAATGTTTTTCCTGTGGAAAAACAATTCATGCCGTCAGGCAATTCATGGCAAGCTTGGTTCATGATGCCATCGGCATCAATTCATTTTGTATGAGCGTTCAAATTATAATTTATCGGTGCGTTCATGTGATGCACTAACCCCGCCTCCATCTGATGAGGGAGGTGGATTTTGCCGTAGGCAAAAGACGGAGGGAGAGACCAAAATAGCAGTAATTCCTATGTTTTTCTCTCCCTCAGTCGCTTCGCGACAGCTCCCTCGTCAGAGGGAGCTGGGT
>JAZPZR010000065.1:0-2715 GCA_045544795.1 Eubacteriales bacterium | reverse complement strand
GCGGGTCGTCGAGGGCGCCGACCCCTACAAAGATTGTGCGTATCTCACCGTAAAACTACAATTTTATTTCAAAAACAGTTCGATTACGGGATATATAACGTCGGGTTTCTTTATCGGAACGTTTATAATAAGGTCGGACATATCAACCTTTGAATGAGCGGCACCGCCCGACTGCGTCATATGTCTTATATCCTCGCTCGATGCGGTGAGAAGTTCACTTCCGTCATGTAAAAACTGAGCGTAATCGACCTTATCCGCAAGTCCTTCAAGTACCACGTGCTTATAAGGATAATCAATAAGATGCGCGTAGAGGCGCTTACCGTCGACAGACTGAGTATACACAACGCCGTTTGGCGCTTTAAACTCAGGCTCCGCCATGGTACAACCGTAAATTGAACGGCTGTTATATTTCATCCATTTTGCATACACGTCAAGTGCCGCCTCTGCACGCGAATCAAGATATCCGCGCGAGGTAGGACCTACGTTCATAAGCAGGTTGCCGCCCAGAGCTACGCTGTCAATAAGAAGCTTTATAAGCTGTTCGGGCGATTTCCAGGTCATTTCATCGCGGTAGTAGCCCCATGAGCCTGAGAAGGTGTGGCATGCCTCCCACGGTACAAGATTTCCCTCTGTATCGGTAGGCCACCTGCGTACAACAGTCTGTTCGGGTGTCCAGAGATCCTGCTCGATATCAGTGCGGTTATCTATGATAATGTCCGGCTGAAGCTCACGCGCAAGAGCAATAAGCTTTTCCGACTCCCAGTCGTCCTTGCCCTTACCTGTCAGCACGCGGGGGTCTGCGCCGTCATTAAACTTATCACCCGCGGTATAGGAAAAGTCAAACCAAAGTATATCTATCTTACCGTAATTTGTAAGAAGCTCACGCACCTGATTTCTCATATACTCGGCATAGTTCGGCATATGGCGGGTCTTGTTCATCTCATACGCATCGGGATGGCAACGAAGCGGATGCAGTTTATCTATCGGAAAATCGGGATGATGCCAGTCGATTATTGAATAGTAAAAGCCGATACGGATTCCTTCGGCGCGGAATGCGTCAACGTACTCGCGTACAAGGTCGCGTCCCGCCTTTGTGTTGGTGCACTTATAATCGGTGTAGGCGGTATCAAACATACAAAAGCCCTCATGATGCTTTGTGGTAAACACGGCATACTTCATGCCTGCGGCTTTTGCGCGTTTTGCCCAGTCCTTCGGGTCGTAAAGATCGGGATCAAAATACTCAAAATACTTATCGTATTTCTCTTCTGAGATCTTTTCGCGTGTTTTTATCCACTCATGTCTTGCGGGCATTGAATAAAGTCCCCAATGTATGAACATACCGAAACGGTCATTTAAAAACCAAGCGGTATCTCCCGGTGTTTTTTTGATCTTGTAACTTGACATAGTATACTCCTTTATATATAATTTTATGTAGATTACTTCTATTTTAATATAAATACAAGCGTTTATCCATGTATTTTCCGACATCATTATGGAGTTTTTAACATGAATAATACAGTAAGAAACAAGGTTTTCGAGACTGCAAACAAGTTTGACCTTCAGGTAGGGCTCAGCGGGCACGTAGTAACAGGGCCTGAGTGGTCAAGAAGTGACGATTCGCTTCCCTACACCAAGCTGTACTGTATAATAGCGGGCAAGGCGTATATACTGCAGGGTGATAAAAAAACGCCGTTGCTCCCCGGCAACGTATATCTGCTTCCCTACGACGTAAAGCACGGGCTTTTGTGTGAGGAGAGCATTGAAAAGCTGTATTTCCATTTTACGCTGACCGATTCTGTAGGAATCGACCTGTTTTACGGCATGGAAGGTATCTATTCAATGCCAATGGATATACAGGAGATACTTGAGATGAAGCGGTTATATTATGAAAACGACTTATGCTCATGGATGATGCTCAAGGCACACGTTTACAGTAAGGTGGGGCAGTTTATGGCAATAACGGGCGTGGGACATGATGACTACAAAAACTATTCAGCCATCACACGCGCCGCCATGCGCCATATCGCATCCAATCTTTCAATGTCACTGTCTATCGAGGATATTGCAAGCGCACTGTACATTTCACCCAGCAAGCTTGCAAAAACCTTTCTGCACGATACCGACGTGAGCATAGGCAAATTTATCGACAAGCAGGTGCTGATAAAATCAAAACAGCTGCTTGCAAGCACAGAGCTTCCCATCAACAGAATAAGCGAAACGCTTGGTTTTTGCGACCAGTTTTACTTCACCCGAAAGTTTAAAAGTTATTTTCGCGTAACACCGACCGAGTACAGAAAGCATCACGGCAATATCGGTTAAAAAAAGTAAAATTTAGTATTGACTTTTGTATTATATTTAGTTATAATTATCCTTGTATTATGTACAAGCATAAACAATTTTGGTTAAACAGCGGAGGGAGGGAATTATAAAATGGCTGAAATCCGCATCAAGGAAAACGAGTCCTTAGATAGTGCTTTGAGAAGATTTAAGAGACAGTGCGCAAAATCAGGCGTCCTTTCCGAAATCAGAAAAAGAGAGCACTACGAAAAGCCCAGCGTAAAGAGAAAGAAAAAGTCAGAAGCTGCAAGAAAGCGCAAGTATTAATCTGACACTTTTTAACGTGTATTAAACGCTTACCCGAAAAGGTAAGCGTTTTTTATTTTAGCAGTCTTCAAATTGTGGTTTGTCGGTGAGATACGCACAATCTTTGTAGGG
>JAZPZR010000064.1:0-11211 GCA_045544795.1 Eubacteriales bacterium | reverse complement strand
CAATTACTATTCCGTTTTGACTTATGTCAAAACTACATTACATTGATTGTTCCTCCTTATCCCCAAAAACGCTACGCATTTTTCGGGAACCCCACGATAGCATTTGGGTCGGCGAGCAGTTAGTGTGCCACGGCACACGGCGAATCCCCGTCATATACTGCTGCGTAATAGTGAACACAGAGAACCGTCCCCTGTGTTCCATTTTTTGTTTTCGAAATTATAAACACAGCAAAACCAATTGGTAGAGTTTGGGTCATTATACTCAATAAATACAAAAAAATAGCAGAAGACTCTACACAAGGTAGCCCGGGGATTCATTCCCGTACTTCTGCCACTATTAGTATATCAAAACTATTAGATATTGTCAATGACTCTTATTCAGATATGTGTCAACACAGAGAACCGTCCCCTGTATTCCGATTCAGCATCATACAATTAGTGCCACTGTCTTTTAATAATCCAACCATACGGGATTGGAAATAGCAAGATATGTACCGTTGCTATCCGTTATTTCAACTCGGTAGTACATTCTTTCTCTGACCTCAAGCGCAACCGAAATTGGTGTGCCGTCAAATTGCTGTTCATATGCTACACCCCTGTCGGTAAGTATTCTGAACGTATACTCCGCACCTTCTTCAACATATGCAGGATGGATCCTGTCCGTTTTTACATACAGTTTTTTGCCCGGTTTATATTCGGTACTGCTACCCATAGGCGTACTGTCAACGGACATCTTGATACCTATTGCACCTGCACAACAATTGCCTGTACGCCAGACAGTCAGCACATCAGCACCGCTGTGAGCAGGCACATACATAGACGTAAGTCCTCTGTTTGTAACCTCACTATGCGTATCCGAACAACCGTAGGTGTGCATACGCTTACCCATGTTCAAAAGAGACACCCACAGGTCGTGATTATCCTCCGTATCTGACTTCGCACGTTCGGGATTGTAGCAATATATCGTTTCAAGCGGAACAATATCACCAAAATAATAATCAAGCGGATTATCCGACTGCATCACCTGTTTAGGATGTGCATGTGTCAGCATACCTCCAAGGCTGTAAACATACTTGGCAAGGTTGCAAAACTCCTCCGGAGAAAAACGTGGATATCTAAACACACCCTCAAGTTCATCACCTGTAAACTCGTAACGTCCGTATCTTTCGAGCACTTTTTTGAGACCTTCTTTATCAGGAAAAAGCATCAGATAATGAAGATGCTTCTGATTACCCTCTCTGTCACAGCCATCAAGCCTGAGTCCCGGCTCAGTACCACAGATAAAATATTTATCATCCCAGCAATCGAGGTACATATGACGCATTTGCCTATGGTCAACAACTGCTGCAAAATCCAAATTGCACGCTTTCATATCCTCAACATAATTCTCAATAGGCGCTTTGCCATCGCTTGTGCCACCCGAATTTGAATGGCAGTGACCGTCACCGAAAACAAGTATTTTATCCTTATACAATTTTTCAAGCAAAGAAAAATCGGTTTTTTTCAAAACAACATGTGTATCTAACATAATACCGTCATCCATATCTCATTTATTTTATTGATTTTAATACTATCCCTCAAACTTAACGTCTTTTTCAAGGGCGGACGCAAGCGTCTCACAGCGGTATGCGGCGGCTTCGCGGGCAGTTTTGGCATAAGCCTGCGCCATAGGGTCGTCACCAAGTCCGTTCAGCGCTTTTTCGATCTCCTCTATCTCCTCGGGAGTTGCAAGCACATTTATCGGATGAAAGCGCCCCCTTGAATCTATAGTCGGCGCAAGCACGTCACCGACAACCTCAAACACGTTCATTCCCTCGGGCAGACGCGCATCAAACATAACGGTCGTCAAAAGCTTTTCAAGTTCTTTATCATAAACTGTCATTTTACCAAAGCTGTTCCACAGTCTGTCACCAAACAGGAAAATACCGGGAGCGATAGTCTGTTTAAAATGCTCATGCCCCTCATATCCGTCCCAAAGGCAGATACAACCGCCATTGATACCTCCCATGTTTTCGGGGGCTACCACGGGGTCGTTTGCAAAGCCCCAATGCGACAGACGCTCGCTTCTCATGTAATCGTCAAGATAGGTTGGCTTATAGTTGGAATTGAGCACCGAAAAGCCGTCCTCTACGTAACCGTCTATCGAAAGACCCTTTATCTTTTCGCGTCCGAGCGGATTATCGTCACGGTAAAAATGCACGATGATATTGCGCTCAAACCAATCGGGTATTGCGGTGGGCTTTAAATCGGCATTCCACAGCATAGAAACCTTACCGACTTTATTTACGATACGGTTGATACGGGTGACCGCATACAGAAACTGCTCGCGAAGGGTGGTAAAGCCTTTTTTCTTTGCAAGCACCTGACAGTGCGGGCACTTATCCCAATACGCCGTTTTCCGATTGACAGCAGACATGTCGTACTCATCACCGCCGATATGGATAACGGGGTCGGGGAAAAGCTCTGCCACTTCACTCAGCACCTTTTCGATCGCATCGTAAGTCTTATCCTGACCGATGCAGACACAAAACAGGCTTTTTGGATCAGTATCGCCCTGACAGCAGATATCCGCAGTTTTTGCAAACTCGCGGGCGTGAGAAAGGATCTCAATAAAAGGACATACGCTGATGCCGAGTTTACCCGCGTATGCTATCATGTCACGTATCTCGTTTTTGGTATATTTAAGGTTATTTTCGCCGTAGCCCGGCCAGTCGGGATAGCAGTCAAGTGCAATTGTACAGCAGGGCTCTTCGATAAAATTAAACTGCATCACGTTCATTCTTGAAAGCGCCATCCAGCGAAGCATCTCATAAATACGCTCCATAGGTGTCCAAGCACGTGAGCTTTCAAGCATCATTCCGCGATAGGACGCATCGGGCCAGTCCTCAATACGCCCGCAGTGCAAAGTGTCGCGTGTGCGGTTATTTATAAGCAGCTGCGCTATAATACAAGCGGCATTACGTGCGCCCGCGCAGTCACGGCAATGTATTTCAATATGATCCTTAAGAATTCTTATAGAGCAGTATTCTGCCTTGCCCGAAAACGCATATGCTACAGATATAATAACGTTGGCACTGTCGCGGTCTGCTTTTTCCGTTTTAACTTCGGGCAGAATCACATTCAATGCATCGGCAAAACCGTCACCGCCGCCGACGGTAAATATTTTCAAAGAATCAAAGTAAAACGTACCGCCAAACAGCTCTGTTCTTTTTGCGGCAGGAATCATTTTAAAATGCATAATATCACGCTCCTTTTTTTCAGTATACAAAAAGCGGTTTTAAAATGCAATAGTTCTGACATGCAAAACAAAAATTGACATATTTTTAATTTAGGGGTTGCACTAACATATTATTTTTAGTAAAATAATAATACTGTTATATTGAGGAGGATGTACAAATGGCTGATTATCTTGAGGAGCTTATCAATATTCCTTTCGGACCGCTCGGCATTATCGCAATGCCCGGTTGTGAGGAGATTGGTAAAAAAATCGACAACTATCTTGTAAAATGGAGAAAAGAACGCGAAAACGAGCACAAGGAAACAATTACTTTCCGCGGTTATGAGCGCGGTTCTTATCTTATCGACGTAACCTGTCCGCGTTTCGGAAGCGGTGAAGCAAAGGGTACCATCAAGCGTTCGGTAAGAGGTCTTGACCTTTACATAGTTTGTGACGTTTTCAACTACAGCATAGAATATACCATGTACGGCAGAAAGGTACCGATGAGCCCTGACGATCACTTTGCAGATCTTAAAAGAATCATTGCCGCAACACAGGGCAAAGCAAAGCGTGTCAACGTTATAATGCCGATGCTTTATGAGGGACGCCAGCACCGCCGCACATCACGTGAGTCACTTGACAGCGCAACTGCTCTTCAGGAGCTTGTATCAATGGGTGTTTCAAATATCATCACCTTTGATGCGCACGATCCCCGTGTTCAGATGGCAATTCCCGCACACGGCTTTGATAACGTTATGCCTACATATCAGATGATAAAGGCTATGGTAAACAACGTGCCCGACATTGAAATAGATGCCGACCATCTTATGATAATCTCACCCGACGAGGGTGCTATGGCACGCGGTATATATTTCTCGTCAGTTCTTGGCGTTGATCTGGGTATGTTCTACAAGCGCCGTGATTACAGCCGCATTGTTAACGGTAAAAATCCCATCGTTGCGCATGAGTATCTCGGTGCAGACGTTGCGGGCAAGGATATCATCATTGTTGACGACATGATATCATCAGGTGACAGCGTGCTCGACCTCGGTAAAAAGCTCAAGGAGCTTAACGCAAAAAATATTTACGTATGTACGACCTTCGGTCTTTTCTGCAACGGTCTTGAGCATTTTGACGATGCTTATGAAAAGGGCTATATAACAAAGGTATTTACAACAAACGGTATCTACCAGTCACCCGAACTCGTTTCACGTGATTGGTACTGCTCTGTTGAACTTTCAAAATACATTGCATACATCCTCGACACACTTAATCACGATGCGTCAATAAGCGGTCTTTTAGAGCCGACAGGCAAGATAAATGCCCTCCTTGTTAAAAAGGGCAAAAGAAAAATATAAATTTCAAGGCTCTGCATTTGCAGAGCCTTTTTAAAGGAGAAGGGCATGAAATATACAGAAAGCATCGAACAGTCAACGGTATTTAAAGAAAATTACCGTGACTCTATCTTAAAGCTTATAAAGTCACGCCAGAAATACGCAAAGGATAAAAGAGAGATCTACGCCAAGGATATTCTGACAGATACCGAGCGTTACCGTGAGGATTTTAAAAAGATGCTCGGTTGGCCGCTTGTCGACTGTGACGGTCTCGGTGTTCCCGATGCGGAATTTACCGAGCTTTCAAAAGAGGACGGCTACACACTCTACCGCGTACATATTAATACTGTCGAAGATCTTAAGCTTACAGGTCTTTTTTTCAGGCTCGACACAGACGAAAAGAAGCCGCTCGTTATCGTTCAGCACGGCGGTCAGGGCACACCCGAATTTATATCGGGTATGTATAACGGCAGGACCTCAAACTACAACGACATGCTGATGCGTGTGTTAAAGCGGGGCGTACACGTTTTTGCGCCGCAGCTTCTGATATGGAATCCTAGCGAGCACGGAGCAGATTTTGACAGGTCGCATATAGACGCGCATCTCAAGAGAGTGGGAAGCTCGATTGCAGCTCTTGAGGTACACGCGATAACTCGTGTGATAGATTATTTCGAAGCGCAGGACTTTGTATCGGAATTCGGCATGGTGGGTCTTTCCTACGGCGGTTTTTATACTCTTTTCACAGCCGCCGCGGATACACGCATAAAATCCGCTGTTTCCTGCTCATATTTCAATGACAGAGACGAGCATATCTTTACAAACTGGACCTGGAAAGGCTCGGCACTTAAATTTAACGACGCAGAGATCGCATGCCTTGTATATCCGAGACGTATCTGTCTGCAGATGGGTAACTGCGACGAGTTATTTAATTCGGATTTCAGTATCGGTTCATTTGAACAGATAAAGCAAATGTGTAAAGACGTCGGTACGGATTGGGTCGGGCTTGTTGTGTTTGACGGCAAGCATGAATTCTGTAAAGACGATAAGTATATAGATATTCTTATAAACGATTTGAAATAATAAAAAGCCCACCTTACATAAGGTGGGTTTTTTATTATTATCCTAAAAGAAGCACGGGAACATAGAGTGCATCGGTTCTTCCGTCTGCGGTTATTTCAAGCACGCAACGGTTTTGTGCGCTGACACACTCACCTGCAGTAATTGTATAATCAAGCTCTGCTTTTGAAACGTAGCGGCCGTTACGGTGGGGTATATACGTTGAGTTTTTACCTGTAACGGTAAATCCCTCGGGCAGCCACCAACGCATTGATATATTTTTAAGTTCGTCACCGAAAGCGTGATTATATCTTACGGTAAGATGAACCTTTTTCTCTTCAAGCGGCGTGACGTCGGGTCCGTCTTCCACCCTTACGTCTGCATAAAGAAGAGTTGAAGCGTAACGCGCCGTAAAGGGTGTGAGGTCAAGACCGTCGCACAGCTCCTTACACTCGCTGTTTAAAAATTCAAGATGACTGTCGTTAAAATCAGTCTGTGAGTCACTGAGCTTTACTGCCGCATTATTTGCAAACAGAAAATGAGGTGCCTGTTTTATAACGCGCTCTGAAAGCTCGGTACAGGTCTTGGGTACGCTTCCGCCTGTGCGGAAATCACCGCGGTTTACGGATATCGTTATGATCTTATCACCGATATACTCCTGCCAATCGGTAGGAATTGCGGCTTTACCGCCGAGAATTCCAAGCGTGGCTCCCACGGTTGCACCCGTACAGTCGGTATCATCACCGCAGTTTATTGCAGTGGTCATTGACTTTTTAAAGTCACCCTCGCCCCACAAAAGACCAATAACCGCGTAACCGACGTTTGAAGGCGCTTCAAACCAGCCGTTACCTATATCTGCGTTGCGCTTTTGAAGAGCATGCCTTGTATCAACGTAGCTCATGCCCTTTTCGTAGCAATCAATTACAAAACGAACTGAATCTGCCATGCGCGAATCCTCAGGTATCGTCTTAAGACCGATATTTATACACTCGCGGATATCGTTTACAACAAAAGCTGCAGACTGCATTGCCGCAACGAATGCGGCGGCAACGGTACCCTCGCCCGTGCCGTGATCGACCTTTGCATCCTCCATTGCATATTTCGACGCAATATACGGACAGCCGGGAGCGAGACACGCCCATATTTCCGTTCTTATCCACGCGCCGTTCGAATGCTTCCACAGGTTTTCATAATCACCTGAAAGAGGGGGAACAAGACCCCTGCGCATATTATTTTTACCAATGCCGTACTCATTCCAGTTGGGAGGGATGAGACCTATCCACATTTCACCAAGAGATGCGGCATTCACAGCTTTTGCGCCGAGCGTTTCAACCGCATGAAGCCATATAAGCTGAAGATCGAGGTCATCGTTGGGAAGCGGCTCGCCCGCCTCTGACGCAAAGCCCGTGATATCAAACATATCATGCTTACCCTCGTACGGTCCGCCCATTGTACCGCCGATGTTTTTACCTATCCAGCAAGCAAACACCTTATCCCTGTAGCTGTCATTGTTTAAATATATATCGGGTATTACTTTTTTTGCCATAATAAAAGCACTCCTTTCATCCGATTACATATATTGTATCAGACAAACGAGTGCTTTTGTACCCTGTTTTTTTACCGCTTTGGCATGTTTTTTTACTTTTTCCTGTAATCACTGGGCAAGCTTCCCAGATATTTTGTAAACGCATGGGTACAGCTGCTTCTGTCGGCAAAGCCCGACCTTGTGCTTACTTCCTCTATTGAAAGCGACGTTGTCGAAATAAGCTTTATCGCAGAATCCAGACGTTTACGGGTAATATACTCGGTAAGTGACATTCCGAATTTTTCTTTAAAAACACGACTGAAATAGGAAGGATTATAAAAGCATTTCTGCGCAAGCGCAGAAAGAGTAAGACGTTCTCCGAGATGGCTGTCTATATACTCGGCAAGCTCATGCCAGGTATTATAAAGTTCCTGCGGTTTAAGCCCCTGCTCGGACTTTCTGAGAAGCATTATAAAAAACGTGCTCAGATAATTGCCTATCACCGTTTCCCAATGGCTGTCTTTTTTGTTATACTCGTCAAGCATAGACAGTATTATGCTTTCGAGCGCGTCTCTCTCTTTTCCGAAAAATGATATTTTTCCCGACTGTTCGTTGCTTCTCATTTCGTTAAAGGCGCCAAGTGACAGAATAGAAAAAGCGTTTTCTGCGTTTATCATTCCGTCCGCTATCATATCGGGAGAAAAAAGCACGTTTACGTAGGTGGTATCGGGAATTGAAGTAAAGGAATGGGAACAGCCGTAGTTCATAAACAGGATATCACCGTGTCTTAGCTGATAATCACGACCGTCAACGGTGTGGCACATTTCACCTGAAAGAATATAAACTATCTCAATAAAATCGTGCGTATGGGCAAGCTCCTTTTCATTACCGAGACTGCTGAAGATGTGAAAGTTCCTGTTATACTTCATCATCTGCTCTGTTTTATAGGTATACAAGACGCTCACCTACCTCTGTTCCTTAACGTATTCTGTAGGGGTCATTCCGACCTCCCTTTTAAATTCCTGCGAAAAATAACTCACGCTGTCATAGCCGCACGCGGCTGCTGTTTCGGTCACGCTGTAGTAGCCCGAACGTAAAAGCTGTTTTGCATTGTCTGCGCGTACTTTTTTTATATATGCAAGCGGTGAATAACCGAAATACTTTTTAAACTCACTCCTGAAATGCACCTCACTAAGCCCCGACGAGTAAGCAAGTGACTGTACCGAAATATGCTCTGCAAAACGGGTATCAACAAACTCCTTTGCAAGACGCATACGCCGCGGCACAAACCTGCGCGGGCTGTCGATAATATTCAGAATCGAATAAAAAAGCGAGACACACTTATAGTTACCTTCCGCTCTGTAGCTGTCACACATTTCGGTAAAAAGCGGCAAAAGCCTGGTGTCGTTTGACGCATTAAAGCTGAAGGGCTTCAGATTTTCATAGCATCTGTGTGTTTTGAAATGGACGACAAGAAGCCGGCTGTCCTCAAGCACCTCTGTCACGTAATCGGTATCCGAGGGCATAAAGGTGACACAGCTTTTGCCCGACAGAAAGTTCTCACCGTTTACGGTAAAGCGTACCTCACCTTCAAGCCGTAAAGACAACGAATGAAAATCCCGTCCGTACACCGTCTGCGCTTTCGCTTTCTTACAGTCACCGCGGTGCGCCCATATATCGTAAACCTCCGCAACAGGCTCAAAAATCACATATATCACCCGCCTTTTTCTTGATTATAGCACAGCGGTTTTTAAAAATCAACCTTCGGAATATTACAATTATCATTGTTTTATTATTGAAGAATAAAGACAATGCATCTATAATAAAAAACAAGGAGGTATAGAAAAATGAAAAAACTTATGGATTCAATAAACGAAACGGTAAAGCGCGAGGGTATCGACCTTATCGGCTTTGCACCCAAATCGAGATTTGACGGAGTAAGACCCGAAAACAATCCGTTTTCGATATTCCCCGAAGGTAAGACCGTAATAATGGTCGGCAAGCGTATCTGCCGCGGTTCTCTGCGCGGTGTTGAAGAGGGTACAAACTTCGGTGACTATAATTTATTCGGCAACAAGTGGCTTGAGGATGAGTTTTTATCGATCGCATGCTACGGACTTACAAACACGCTTGAGGATAACGGTTGGGAGGCTGTGCCGGTATTCCCCAATCCCTGCGAGCTGGCGCCCATGGGCGTATCGGTAGCAGAAGGCAGACCTGAGCCGAACGTACTGCCCGATTTTGACTATGCCGCGGTTGCATGCGGTCTTTGTGAGATAGGCATAAACGGAATTGCGCTTTCAAAAAAATTCGGTGCGCGTCAGAGATTCCACATGATAATAACAGATGCTGAGCTTGAGCCGACACCGCTTATGACAGAATCTGTCTGCGACGGATGTATGGAATGTGCAAAAGCATGTCCCTACGGCGCCATAAGCACAACTGAGTTTGAAGAAAGAAACATCGCAGGCAAGACCGTAAAGGTTGCAAAGATAGATTACGAAAAGTGTAAGGAATGTAAAAACGGCGCAGTCAAAAACAGATTTTCACCCAAAGCACGCCCTGACAGAATGGCGGCGATCTGCAACCGCACCTGCATGGTATGTCTTGAGGAAAAGAAGAGAGTCGGAAATCTTTTCGAAAACAAGTTCAGAACGGGAAGCGCCTGGTCAATAAGCAACAAGTCCGCTACGGAAAACAGAGATGCGGCAAACGTTCTTGGCGGTGAGTTTTCCAAAACAGGAAACAGAGGTAACTGACAATGAAACTGACGTCACAAATGATAAAAGACAAGGCAAAAGAGATGGGTATCGACTGCATCGCGATAGGTAACATCGAAAGATTCAAGGATGCGCCCGAGCTTATGTCACCGCTTACCTATTTTCCCAAAGCCAAGTCTGTAATCGCGCTTGCTATGCGTATACCGCGCGGTACCTACAGGGGTATTGAAGAGGGTACGCACTGGCACAACTATACTTTTTATTCTTACAACAAATTGAACTCGCTGTTCAGACCTAAAAAGTCGTACGAGCTTTGCTGTTTCATCGAGGATCACGGTTGGGAGGCGGTTGCGCACTACCCCGCAGTGCCCGAAGGAAACGGCACCACACGCGAGCCTGTTGCCGAGGGCAAGGTACCTGCCGACGTTGTCTGCAGCGTCCGTCTTATTGCGGCGGGCTGCGGACTTGGTGAAGTCGGCTTTTCAAAGGTATTTCTCACAAAGAAGTTCGGTCCGCGAGTACGTCTCGGTCTTATATTTACCGACTGCGAGCTTGAGCCCGACCCGATACTTGATACAGGAGACATATGTATACATTGCGGTGCATGTCAGAGAGAGTGTCCCGGTAACGCAGTACCGTCTGTGAAGGACGAAAGCAAACGTCTTACCGTCGATTTCGGTGAGAAGAAAATATGGTACGGTGACGTACACATGGGCAGATGTACACTGTCGCATCACGGCTTTAACAATGAGTGCTCGCCCTTCCACAAAAAAGAGTTTCCCAACATGGCATTCGACGTAAGAAACAGCGAAATGACAGAAGAGGAAGCATACATACTCTGCTATTCACTTGCATCTGCAAAGTGGGGCAGAAAGCCTGAGACCGATTCTGTATTCCAGTATTATGACTACATACTTTCGCACACGGGATATTTTGCAATATGCGGTGCAAGAGGCTGTATACGCGCATGCATGAACGCGCTTGAAAAGGCTGACCGTATCGAAAACAAATTCCACAACAAGTTTTATAAAAAACCGTCGTGGTTACTTTCAAACACACCTTCTGAGCTTCCGCAGGGTGTCAACCCCTACCGAGAAAAATACCTCGATGAAAAATACCCCGGCATTCGCGAAAACGAATATAAGCGCAAATAATAAAAGAGCCGTCAGGCTCTTTTCAGAGTGTCAAAAAACCATTCTTTTAATTTGACACTCTGAAGTGACTTTCAAAAAAGAGTGCAGATTTCGTGAACTCGACCCGAAGTCCATGGTGTCGTAAAGAATAAGATACTCCGCTTTTACTGTTCGCAAAAGCTTCGTTTATATTCTTACTCCACCTTTTCCACCCAAAAGCATCTTT
>JAZPZR010000063.1:0-13250 GCA_045544795.1 Eubacteriales bacterium | reverse complement strand
CCTCCCGTAACAGCAAATAAAATATCCCATGAAAATAAGCATTTTCATGGGATTTCTTCACTTTCCGCGAACTCGCTCTCTACCGTACCATTGTACGCCGACGAGCGCGAGTTCACGAAATCTGCACTCTTTTTTGAAAGTCACATCAGAGTGTCAAATTAAAAGAATGGTTTTTTGACACTCTGAAAAGGAGATACGTTATTTCGTATCTCCTTTTATCATATCGGGACGCATTTTTTTAGTTATCTCAACTGCCTGCTCATGCTTCCATTTTTCAATATTTGCGTGATGTCCCGAAAGCAAAATTTCAGGCACCCTTTTGCCGTGCCATTCTTCAGGCCGTGTATACTGCGGATGCTCTAAAAGTCCTGAATAGTGGCTTTCCTGCTCAAACGCCTCACTGTCTGCAAGCACACCGTCGATCATACGGCTGACACAGTCAATAAGCACGCAGGCGGGAAGCTCTCCGCCTGTAAGCACGTAATCGCCTACAGATATCTCTTCATCCACGATTTCGTCAAGCACACGCTGGTCAACACCCTCGTAATGCCCGCAGAGTATTACCACCCTGTCAAGCTTTGAAAGCTGAACGGCGCGCTCCTGCGTCAGCACCTTTCCTTTGGGCGACATAAAAATAGTGTGCGGTTTTGTGTCTGCATCCTTTGTAATATCGCAAAAGCAATCGTAAATAGGTGCGCACTGCATCACCATACCGAAGCCGCCGCCGTAAGGGTAGTCGTCCACGCGGTTGTGCTTGTTGTTGGCATAGTCACGTATATCAACTGCGTTAATTTCAATTATTCCTTTTTCAGCCGCCCGACCGATAATACTTTCGCTCATCGCATTTTTTATCATGTCGGGAAACAGCGTCATAACGTCAAATCTCATTCAAACAGTCCCTTCATTGGCTTTATGACTATTTTCCTTTGGTCAATATCAATTTGCTTTACGATATCGTCGATCTTGGGTATAAGAACGACCTTACCGTCCTTTGAAACCTCAAAAACGTCGTTGGCGCCTGTCTGAATAACGTTTATTACTTTTCCGTAGCACTCGTCGGTGTCAATATCGTATACAAGACAGCCCTTTATGTCTTCGATAAAGTATCTGCCCTCTTCAAGCTCAATATCGTCGCGGTCAATGTAGACCATTGCGCCGACAAGCGCTTCGGCATGATTGATGTCGTCCACACCCTCGAATTTAACGAGAGCCTGACCTTTGTGAACGCGCGCTGAAACAACTTCCATCTCGCGTCCGTCGACGTATAAAACGTCAAATTCACATAAAAAATCTGCATCGTCGCAATAGGGGTAGATGCGTACCTCGCCCCTGAGTGAATGGGTATTAACTATTTTTCCTGCTCTTAAAAGCTTATCGTTCATAGTATTATCCTCTTGTAAAAAATAAAAGGAAGGTCAAAACCTCCCTTCCAAAAAAGCTGATTATTTTATCTCAATGACAACTTTTTTTGACAGCTTGAATGAAGCAGACTTGGCAATTGAACGGATAGCCTTGGCGATTTTGCCGTGCTTACCGATAACTCTGCCCATGTCATCCTCAGCAACGCTGAGAGTGTACACGATCGTTTCGTCATTTTCTTCTTCTGTCACAACAACAGCGTCGGGCTGGTCTACCAGCGACTTTGCAAGATAGGTAATAAGTTCTTTCATGATATAAGTCCAATCTTTAATAATAGAGTTAACAGCTTGGAATTAAAGAACACCCTCTTTTTTCAACAAAGCCTTAACTGTGTCTGTGGGCTGAGCGCCGTTTTTGATCCAATTCTTTGCCTTGTCAGCATCGATAGTAACAGTTGAGGGCTCTGTGCAGGGGTTGTAAGTGCCGATCTCCTCAATGAATCTACCGTCGCGGGGATATCTTGAATCAGCAACAACGATTCTGTATGTCGGAGCATGCTTAGCGCCGAGTCTTCTGAGTCTGATTTTAACAGCCATTTTTAGTTCTCCTTTCGTAAATTTTGTTTATATACCAAATCCGCGAAGAAATCTTTTGTTTTTCTTGTTGGAATTCAGCTGCTTGAACATTTTGTTCATCTGATCAAATTGCTTGAGAAGTCTGTTTACCTGCTCGACGGTAGTGCCTGAGCCTGCCGCAATACGTCTTCTGCGTGATGCGTTCATAACAGACGGATCTTCTCTTTCTTCGGGGGTCATTGAGAGGATAATTGCCTCCACCCTTCCGAGCTGCTTTTCATCAACCTGAACGTCTTTCATCTGCGCGCCCATACCCGGCATCATACCGAGCAGGTTTTCAAGCGGTCCCATTTGCTTTATCTGCTTCATCTGAACAAGAAAATCAGAAAGAGTAAACTTGTTCTGACGCAGCTTTTGCTCAAGCTCTTCAGCCTGCTTTTCGTCAAATGCCGCCTGCGCCTTGTCAATAAGTGTGAGCACGTCGCCCATACCGAGTATGCGCGATGCCATGCGGTCGGGATGGAATGGCTCAATATCCTCCATCTTTTCGCCGATACCCGCAAATTTGATGGGCTTTCCCGTTATATGCTTTACCGATAGCGCCGCACCGCCTCTTGTATCACCGTCGAGCTTTGTGAGAACAACACCGTCGATATCAAGAAGCGAGTTAAAGCTGTCAGCAACGTTAACGGCATCCTGACCTGTCATTGAATCAACAACAAGCAGTATTTCAGTCGGATTTATTGCCGCCTTGATGTTTTTGAGCTCATCCATAAGCTCTTCATCAATGTGCAGTCGACCTGCCGTATCTATAAACACGATATCGTTACCGTGCTTTTTCGCGTGTTCAACGCCCGCCTTTGCAATTTTAACAGCATCCTTTTCGCCGTCTATCTTGAATACGGGGATATCCACCGATTCACCGACGACACAAAGCTGAGTGATTGCCGCGGGTCTGTATACGTCACATGCGACCATAAGCGGACGCTTGTGCTGTTTTTTGAAATAATTTGCAAGCTTACCGCAATGCGTTGTCTTACCTGTACCCTGAAGTCCGACCATCATAACAATTGTCGGCGGTGCAGAGGATATCCTGATCTTTGAGACCTCCGAACCCATAAGGCTCGTAAGCTCTTCGTTTACTATCTTGATTACCTGCTGTGACGGTGTAAGACTTTCGAGCACGTCGCTTCCTACACATCTTGCGGATACGCTGTTGATAAACTCCTTTACCACCTTGAAGCTTACGTCAGCCTCAAGTAAGGCGAGCTTTATCTCACGCATCGCAACCTTTACGTCAGCCTCGGTAAGACTGCCCTTGCGTTTTAAATTTTTAAAAGCTTGCGAAAGTTTATCTGCAAGACCTTCAAATGCCATAGTTTATTCTCCGTTACGGTATATCTCAAGTTCTGAAAGAATATCGTCACAAAATTCAGCAATATCCTTTGAAAAGCTGTGACGCGAGTTTATATCCTTTATATTCTCCGTAAGATTGATGACAGATGCCATCTTATCATCAAGAGATGCGTATTTTTCATAAAAACCAAGCTTTTCTTCCATTTCAAGAAGAATAGCCTCGCCGCGCTTTATGTTATCGCGCACACCCTGACGTGTTATCTTCGTGTGCTGGGCGATCTCTGCAAGCGAGAGATCTTCGTTATAATACAGCTCAAGCGCGTCAAGCTGTTTGTCAGTAAGTATGTTGCCGTAAAAATCCATAAGCAACGATATCTTGAGATCCTTCATCTGCAGCCTCCCAAATGATGTATGTAAAGCCATTCGCTTTACACCTGCAATAGTATACTACATTTTTACTCTTTTGTCAAGTATAAAAATCAACT
Source organism: Eubacteriales bacterium (assembly GCA_045544795.1). Taxonomy (GTDB): domain Bacteria; phylum Bacillota; class Clostridia; order Oscillospirales; family QAKW01; genus RGIG9041. The sequence goes on along the minus strand of JAZPZR010000063.1, from coordinate 9,475 downwards.
TGATATGCAATAAAATGTATTGTATAATAAAAAAGAGGTGATAACGATGAAAAAATTAGGCTTTGGACTTATGCGTCTTCCGCAAAACGACGGTGTTATAGACGTAGAACAGGTCAAAAAGATGGTTGATACGTTTATTGAGCGTGGTTTTACCTATTTTGATACTGCATGGATGTACTGTAATCATGAAAGTGAAAGTGTAACACGCACAGCGCTTTGCGAGCGTTACCCGCGTGACAGCTTTACCCTTGCAACAAAACTTCACAGTGCATTTTTTAATACGGCTGAGGAGCGCGAAAAATATTTTGAAACACAGCTTGAAAAGACAGGCGCGGGATATTTTGATTATTATCTGATACACGCTATCAATAAGGATATGTATAAAAAGCATACCGAGCTTGACAGCTTTTCGTGGCTTATCGATAAAAAGAAGCAGGGCATTGTAAAGAGCATCGGCTTTTCTTTTCATGACGATGCGCAGTTTCTTGATAAGGTGCTGACCGAGCATCCTGAGATGGAGTTTGTTCAGCTTCAGATAAATTATCTTGATTGGGAATCTGCGCGGGTGCAGTCTCGCCTTTGCTACGAAACGGCGCGCCGTCACGGCAAGCCCGTTATTATCATGGAGCCTGTAAAGGGCGGCACTCTTGCAAACGTCCCCGAATCTGTAGAAAAACTTTTTAAGGACTACGCACCCGATATGTCAGCGGCATCATGGGCTGTCCGCTTTGCCGCAAGTCTTGAAGGTGTCATGTGCGTGCTCTCGGGTATGAGCAATACCGAACAGCTTGACGATAATACCTCGTTTATGCAGGATTTCAAGCCTCTTTGCGATAAAGAGCACGAGATAATAAATAAGGCTGTTGAGCATATAAAAGACAGTAAGATGGTACCCTGTACCGCCTGTGAGTACTGTCTTGGCGGTTGCCCCGTAAATATTCAGATTCCGTCCCTCTTTGCTCTTTATAATAAAGATAAACGCGCCGATTCAAAAAGCAAAAAGGAATTTGCTGAATTTGATGCAAAACCGTCGTCGTGCGTTGAGTGCGGTGCTTGTAAAGAGGTTTGTCCTCAAAAACTGGACATACCTGAACTTTTAAAAACAGTCGGCGGATTTTACGAAAAATAATAAAAACGGAGACACACATTGTCTCCGCTTTTATTTTTAAAAGATACTTTCTATCATTTTAATGCAGCCGTCGGGTGAATACTGCCACCTGTCGATGCGGTCACCTTTATACATATACTCGATCTCATCCCGCTTTCCGATATCTTTTATCACGTCCACTATGGCAAGCTTTACCTTCATTTTCTGCGGTATGATGCTCTTTATGTAAACGCTTACGCGGTCTCCCGCCTGAACTCCAGGTGTAAGCTCTGAAAGACCTGCAAGATTAGGTGTAAGCTCGATAAATACACCGTAATCCTCGACGCTTCGTACTATACCCGGAACCGTCTGCCCTGCGCGGAATTTATCGGCGTTCTGAAGCCATGTGCCAAGCAGTTCTTTGTGACTTACCGTTATTCTTCCCGTCTGTCGGTCAATGTCCTTTATTATGACAAACACGCTCTGACCCACTTCAAATCTACTGTCAGGATGTGATATCCGCGATACCGATATCGCATCTATCGGTATCATTGATACTATACCGCAGCCAATGTCGCAAAAGGCACCGAATTGTTCAAGATGCGTTATCCTTGCAGGTATTACGTCGCCGCTTTTAAGGTTTTCGTATATCCATTCAAGATACTCCCTCTGTGCCGCCGCGCGCGATAAAACTATTCTGTCGCGTTCTATTTCCGACACTTTAAAACAAACGTTTTTGTTCACCCGCGTAATTATCGCGACGTCGCCGACGGTACCCTCACGTATTCCTATTGCCGTTTCCTCTTTTGGAATTATTGCATGGGTACCGCACAGCTTAAGATGCAAATTCCGTTCGCTGTCGCACATTAAACAACGTGCCTGTAAAATTTTTTGTGTAAGATACGCATCGCGTACCTCGTCAATGTCTGACGGATGCTTTTGCCCTGCGCTTCCCTCGGGCAGATATTCCTGTTTTTTCATATTGAGACCTCCCTTTACTGTAATCTATTCAGGGGAGTGTAGTTAAATTACATGTTTTTTTATATCAAAGTCCTTTTAATTTTAATATTTATATGTTATAATACTTTAGTTAATATATAAAGGAGAAGAAAGATGGATGTAAATGTCGGCGATAAACTTACAATGAAAAAACAGCACCCCTGCGGCAGTAAGACTTTTTCGGTACTCCGCGTCGGCATGGATTTTAAGATCCGTTGTGACGGTTGCGGACGGGAGGTTATGGTGCCGCGCGCCAAGGTGGAAAGAAATATAAAGAACGTAGTAAAAGGAGAATAGTATGATTAATAAAATCAAAGAGATATACGACCATTATAACGAGTTGGGCGAAAAGCTTTCAGACCCCGAAATAATCAGTGATCAGGCGGCGTACACAAAGCTTATGCGTGAGCATAAGCATCTTACCCCTATCGTTGATAAATATAATGAGTACGTTGCAAACAAGACTGCACTTGAAGACAGCACAGAGCTTCTTAATGACCCCGAGCTTGATGAGGAAATGCGCATGCTCGCAGAAGAAGAAGGTAAGGAAGCAAAGGAAAATATCGAGCGTATTACAGAAGAACTTAAAATACTTCTTCTGCCCCGTGATGAAAACGACGATAAAAACGTTATTATCGAGATCCGCGGCGGTGCAGGCGGTGAGGAGGCTGCGCTTTTTGCAGGCTCGCTTTACAGAATGTATACCATGTATGCCGAGTCTAAGGGATTCAAGTACGAGGTGCTTAATCTCTATGATACAGAACTTGGCGGTATAAAGGAAATATCATTTTCAGTCAGCGGTGAGGGCGCTTATTCGCGCTATAAGTTTGAAAGCGGCGTTCACCGCGTTCAGCGTGTACCTGAGACGGAGAGCGGCGGCAGGATCCATACCTCTACCGTAACCGTCGCCGTGCTTCCCGAAGCGGAGGAGGTCGATTTTGAAATAAACCCCACCGACCTTCAGATTGATACTTATCGCTCGTCGGGTGCGGGCGGTCAGCACGTAAATAAGACTGAGAGTGCCATCCGTATAACCCACCTTCCCACAGGACTTGTTGTTGAGTGTCAGGATGAGCGTTCGCAGCACAAAAACAAGGAGCGTGCGCTTAAGATTCTCCGCTCCCGCCTTGTTGATATGGAGCGCGAGAAGCAAAATGCAGAGATCGCGTCAGAGCGTAAGTCGCAGGTAGGCACAGGTGACAGAAGTGAGCGTATACGTACCTATAACTACCCGCAGGGAAGAGTTACAGACCACCGCATCGGACTTACACTTTATAAGCTTGAGCAGATACTTAACGGCGCGCTTGACGAGGTTATCGATGCGCTTATAACAGAAGATCAGGCAGAGAAACTTAAGAGCTCACAGGAGTAATATGAATACCAATATTGACAGAATAGATCAGGATAATATAAACCTTGATATCCTGAAAAAATATGCAAAAATAATCAAGGACGGCGGTCTTGTTGCTTTTCCTACGGAGACTGTCTACGGACTGGGTGCAAACTGTCTTGACGAAAACGCGGTGAGAAAGATTTTTGAGGCAAAAAACAGACCCGCCAACAACCCGCTTATCGCGCATATCACAGACGTATTAATGCTTGATACCGTTGCACGCGACGTACCGCAGGATATCTATCCGCTTTTTGACGCCTTCTGGCCGGGCGCGCTTACAGTTGTTCTGAAAAAGACTGATGCGATACCCGATATCGTGACGGCGGGCGGTGACACTGTTGCGGTGCGTTGTCCTTCGCATCCTATCGCGAACGCGCTTATAAAGTATTCGGGTGTGCCGATAGTGGCGCCCAGCGCAAACCTTTCAGGCAGACCGTCGCCAACCTGCTTTATGCACGTGTTTTCCGACTTTAAAGGTAAAATTGCAGGCATTATTGACGGCGGTAACTGTGATATAGGAATAGAAAGCACCGTTGTACTGCCAACGGGTAAAAAAAGCCTTACCGTTTTGCGTCCGGGTGCAGTAACACCCGAAATGATGACTCGCGCAGGGTTTGAGGTAAGCGTTGACCCTAACGTGCTTACGCCTGTTGATGAGGGTAAAAACGTTTTATCCCCCGGTATGCTTTACCGCCACTATGCGCCCCGCGCAAAAATGATTCTTGTGCGCGGAAGCGACGGCGCGGTACGGGATTATATAAAGAATAAAGTCGATAACTACCGCGGCAAACCCGGTGTGCTTTGCTTTGACGGTGAGGGCGGTATGTTTGATGCCTTCACTATTGAATACGGTACACCGTCCGACCCGCTTACACTTTCGCGAAATCTCTTTTCATCTCTCCGTAAGTTTGATGAAACCGAGGTCGACGTTATCTATGCGCGTGTGATGGCGCCTGAAGGCGTGGGTCTGGGTATATATAACCGTATGCTCCGCGCCGCATCCTTTAACGTAGTAAGCGTGGGTGAATGATATGGTAATAGGACTTACAGGACACAGCGGAAGCGGTAAAACGACCGTTGCGGGTATTTTTTCAAGCCTCGGCTTTTACCACGTCGACTGTGATAAGCTTGTGCATGAGCGTGTGTATACCGACCCTGCCGTGCACCTCGCTCTTGCAAAAGAGTTCGGTGATGACGTTATCAAGGACGGAAGCGTCAACAGACGCGTGCTCGCATCAATAATATTTTCCGATGAAAGCAAGTATAAATGCCTCATGCAGACTATAACGCCTTTTATCCGTAACGCCGTGCTTGATGCAATTAAATCAGGCGGTGAAAAAGTGCTTGTCGATGCGCCTGCGCTTTTTGAATACGGGCTTGAGGGTGCGTGTGACGTTACCCTGTCGGTTATAAGTGATGATGCACTTTCACGCATCGTTTTGCGTGACGGAATAAGTGAGGAGGAGGCAAAAGCCCGTCTTTCTCATCAGAAATCACATGAGTTTTACAAAAATAACAGCGACTACGTCATAGAAAACAACGGGTCGCTTACACAGCTTGAATTACAGACAAAACAAATATATGAGCAAATTATGAAAGGTGTCGCTGTTTGAAACGACGTGCTATAAAAACAACTATCTTTATTTTGGCTGCGGTAATAATTGTTGCGGTTGCTCTTTTTTCGGCACTCCGTTGGCTTTATCCCAAGCATTATTCACCGCTTGTTGAGGAGTATGCCGATAAATACGGCATAGATCCCGATCTTGTATACGCAATAATAAAATGCGAGAGCAATTTTAACGAGACCGCGCTTTCGGGCGCGGGCGCACACGGACTTATGCAGATTACCGAGTCAACGTATGAATGGGCGCTCGCCCGCGAAAATGAAAAGCAAGCGGGCGCTGTATCCCTTTTTGATCCCGAGGTCAATATCCGCTACGGCTGTGTGATATATTCTATTCTTGAAAATGAGTTTTCAGAGCCGTCGGTCGCGCTTGCCGCATATAATGCGGGAAGAGGGCGTGTGATTTCCTGGCTGTCGAGCGACGCGTATTCAGATGACGGAAGGACCTTGCATACCATTCCGTTTGCAGAGACAGACGGTTACGTTAAAAAAGTCTTAAAAACACAACAAATATATAATTTAATTTATTAGGGGGAAATGACAATGTCAGAATTACTCTACAAAAAGAAGAAGATCTTTGAAGAAACAGAGGACTTGACAGCGATATACGAGACGTGTGACCGCTATATCGACTTTATGAATGCCTGCAAGACTGAACGCGCATGTGTTTCTTATTTTGAAGCACGCGCAAAGGAAAACGGCTTTGTACCTCTTGACTTTTCAAAGCCTCTCAAAGCAGGGGATAAGTTTTACGCAGTAAACCGCGCAAAAGCAATATTTATCGGAGTGATGGGTGAGGATATCGTAAAGGACGGTATACATATCAGCGCCGCTCATATCGACTCGCCCCGCCTTGATCTCAAGCCTCAGCCGCTTTATGAGGATGAGGGTCTTGCTCTTCTGAAAACACACTATTACGGCGGTATCAAAAAATATCAGTGGACTGCAATCCCGCTTTCGCTTGAGGGTGTTGCTGTACTCCGCGACGGCACAGTCGTTGACCTTTCGGATAACGGCTATACCTTCTGCATAACAGACCTTTTACCCCATCTTGCCGCAGATCAGATGGCAAAAACTGCTGCAAAGGTGATTGAGGGTGAGGAACTTCGCGTTATTTGCGGTACTATTCCCGATAAGGATGCAGAGAGTGACAAGGTAAAACTTGCGGTGCTTAAGATACTTAACGAGAAATTCGGTATTACAGAAAGGGAGCTTATCTCTGCAGAGCTTACGCTTGTTCCCAAAATCCCCGCAGACAGCCTCGGCTTTGATAAGAGCCTTGTCGGTGCATACGGTCATGATGACAGAATATGTGCGTGGACCGCGTTTGAGGCGCTTATAACCGCAAAACCCACAAAGCGTACACAGCTTGTTGTTCTTGTAGATAAAGAGGAAACAGGCTCTGACGGTGTTTCGGGTATGCAGGGACAGTTTTTTGAAATGCTTGTTGAAAAAATGTGCGGTGTTGAAAACGTCCGTACGGTACTTTATAACAGTAAGTGTCTTTCTGCGGACGTAAATGCGGCTCTTGATCCCATTTTCCCGTCTGTTCTTGATAAGCAGAATGCGTCCATTCTCGGCTGCGGACCTACAGTTACAAAGTATACGGGCTCTCGCGGTAAGGGCGGCACGTCAGATGCAAGCGCTGAGGTCATGGGTTACTTCACCAATCTTTTTGATAACAACGGTATTATCTGGCAGTCAGGCCTTCTCGGTAAGATAGATCAGGGCGGCGGCGGTACCGTTGCAAAATATATGGCAAACAGAAATATTGATACCGTAGATATCGGCGTGGGTCTTCTTTCAATGCACGCACCGTATGAGATAGCGTCAAAGGCGGATATCTATGAAACAGTACGTGCATTCCGCGCGTTTATGGAGGATTAAAATGAAAAACAAATGCGGTTTTACCTATACCGATATCATGCTTCCGTATTTTTCAAAGGATCCCGAGGCTATGAAAAAATGGGCATGCGTGGCATGTGATCAGTATACAAGTGAACCTGAATACTGGAATGCTGTTGAAAAGCTTGTCGGTGACAGTCCGTCGACCTTAAAGCTTATGCTTCCTGAAATATATCTTTCCGAAACTGAAAAACGCTCGGCTGAAATTACAGACGCCATGCTTAAGTATGTTTCCTCAGGTATTCTGAAAACTCACCGTCAGCGAGTTATTTACGTAAAAAGAACACTGGCAGACGGCAAGGTTCGCCGTGGTCTTGTGGGCGCGATAGACCTTGAGGTTTATGATTATTCCGAAGGTACGACAGCGCTTTGCCGTCCTACCGAGATGACCGTTACCTCGCGTCTTCCTGCCCGCGTTGAGATACGCAAAAACGCGCCTGTCGAGATGCCGCATATAATGATGCTCATAAATGATAAAGAAAAAAACGTTATCGAGGGGCTTGATTCTTATATAGCGCTTTCCGAAAAGGTTTACGACTTTGATCTCATGCAGGGCGGCGGTCATATCACAGGCTATTCGATAATAACCGAGTTTTCGCGTACCGTACTCGATCTTATTGATCAGCTGTGTGAAAATTCAGAGGATGAGCACCCGATGATTTACGCCATGGGTGACGGAAACCACTCACTTGCAGCCGCAAAGCTTTATTACGAACAGTTGAAGGCTGAACTTGGCGATAAGGCTAAGGACCATCCTGCGCGCTATGCACTTGTTGAGCTTGTGAATATTTATGATGAGGCACTTGAATTTGAGCCTATCCATCGCGTGTTTTTCGGTGCTGACGTAAATATGCTTATGGAAAAAATGAGCGGCTACTGCGGTCTTGTCAAAGGAAAAGCGGACGGACAGATGTTTGAAGTGTGTATCGGTGATTCTGTAGAAACCTATACCTTTACCAAACCCAACTGCTCGCTTACTGTTGGTACAATTCAGAACTTTCTTGATGAATACGAAAAACAATTCGGCGGTGAGACTGATTATATTCACGGTGATGACGTTGTTAAAAAGCTCTGTGCCGAGGGACAAGACCGAATCGGCTTTATCGTTGACGGAATTGAAAAAGATAATTTCTTTGACGTTATTAAAAAAGACGGTGTGCTTCCGCGCAAGACCTTTTCAATGGGCCATGCCTGTGATAAGCGCTTTTATCTTGAGTGCCGCAGCATTTCCGCTCCGAAGGAAATGTTGAAAAAAGTAGGTAAACAGGTGGATTTTCTTGCAACCTCACCGAAAAATGCACGTAACGGTGAGGGTACGTTTGTAAGACTTAAAGACGGTAGGATCATGTACGCCTATACCCATTATATAGGCAGTAACTTTGCCGATGACGGTCAGGCTGATATATACGCGGTCTATTCTTCTGACGAGGGTGAGAGCTGGACAGAGCCTGCGCTTTTGCTCGCTCACGATGAAAAATCGCAAAACTACATGTCTCCTGCCATTGTACGCATGTCTGACGGCAATCTTGGTATGGCATTTGACCGTAAGGAACGTAAAGCGACAGGCACCGACTGCGTGCCTTACTTCACATCTTCGTCAGATGAGGGTAAAACGTGGAGTAGGCCTGTGCCTTGCTATATCAAGGGAGGATATACCTGTCTTGTTAACGACAGTATGGTTTGCCTGAAAAACGGAAGAATTATGATTTCGGTCGCAGGCTTCCGTCCCGACTATCTGCCTGAAAGCGTACACGGCGCATGTGTTACGTTTATATACTCCGACGATTGCGGTAAGACCTGGGAACTTATGCCAAACGCCGTCTGCTCACCTTTTACAGATGCTGTCGGACTTCAGGAGCCGGGCGTTTATGAATATGAGGACGGCAGTCTGTGGATGTACTGCCGCACGACCTACGGATTTCAGTATGAGTCCTTTTCAAAAGACGGCGGTGTCACCTGGACACCTGCGGTGCCCAGCTTTAATTTTACCTCACCCGATTCGCCAATGCGCGTAAAGAGAGTGGGTGAGTTGACTGTTGCGGTGTTTAACCCGCAGCCGTATTATCCGTCACGCACGGACCTTTCGTCAAGCGGAACGCCGAGGCGTACTCCGTTTGTTATGGCTGTAAGCCGTGATGATGCAAGATCCTTTAATGCAACGGGAAAATCCTACTGCAGTTTCGGTCTTTCTGATTTTCGGGATAACCTCTATACTCTTGAAAACGATCCCGAAAATGCATTCTGTTATCCTGCAATAATTGAAACAAAAGACGGTTTCCTTGTGGCATATTATCATAGCAATAACTCCGGTCACACCTTGGATTCTGCTAAGATAATCAAAATATATTATAACGATCTGTAATTTGGAGCACGAGTATGAATTCACTTGAACAGTGTATAAAAAGCTATAAAGATAAAGGCTTAATTGAACATATCGCGGTAAGGGCAGGGGACAGAAACGGCGTCT
>JAZPZR010000062.1:0-2534 GCA_045544795.1 Eubacteriales bacterium | reverse complement strand
CGGTCACAAGTACCTTTCGGGCGTGGGCAAATGCCTTGAGAATATAGTAAGAAAAGAAATCAAATGTAAAGTACGCTCTATTGAGCTTAACATTATGCAGCGCTGTTCTTCACATTTAAGTTCAAAAACTGATATTGAAGAGGCAGAAAGAATAGGCACAGAGGCAGTTGAGGTCGCGCTTTCAGGACAAAGCGGCAAGGTCATGGTCTTTGAAAGAGTGAGTAACACCCCTTACGCCGTTGTGATAAAGAGCGTAAACGCCAACGAGGTTGCAAACAAGGTGCGTTATTTCCCGACAGAATGGATAAACGCACAGGGCAACAACGTTACCGACAAAGCAGTAAAATACGTTCTCCCGCTAATTCAGGGAGAGCAGGATATTCACTATAAAAACGGAATACCGATGCATTTTAAGAAAGTGGGATATTAATACATGGAATTTACTATCAAAACAAAAGACGCAGGTCTTGACGTACGCGTCGAAAACGAGAGAGTTATTGACGGCGTCACCTTCTTTGACGTTGTTATGAACTCGGACACACCGATAGTTCCGAAAAAATTTACGGTTACCTGGAAAATACTTAATCACAACGTATTTTCAGTATGGAAGCCCAAAAGCTCTGATAACGTACGCATGGTAAGACCCAACTGGTCAAAGCAATGGCAGACCTCCCGCCTTGCCTCGTGGATGCCCGTTATTCAGGCAAACGCGGTAGACGGCACCAACACCGCAACGCTCGCGCTTTCTGACGCCGCAACGCCCACCCGTGTGGGTCTTGGCGCTACAGAACAGCTTGCTGAGCTTGAGGCGGCAATTGAATTTTTTACAGAGCCTGTTGATCCTATTGATACATACCGCGCGACAGTACGCTTTGATACACGAAAGATCAAGTTTTACGATGCGCTTTACGACGTTGCAGCGTGGTGGGAAAAGGATTGCGGTTACGGTACGGCGCACGTTCCCGCGGCGGCACGCGATGCTGTAAATTCACTGTGGTACAGCTATCATCAGAAGCTTGAGCCTGATGAGATAGTACGTCAGTGCGCGCTTTCAAAGGCGCTCGGCATGGACACGGTTATTATCGACGACGGCTGGCAGACAGCAGACGTCAATCTCGGCTACAAGTTCTGCGGTGACTGGGAGCTTTGTCCCGACAAGATACCGAGCATGAAGGAGCTTTGTGACAGACTTCACGAAATAGGGGTCAAGGTCGTTCTTTGGTACTCCGTGCCTTACATGGGTGTGGGAGCAAAGAATTTTGAAAAATTCAAGGACATGCTTCTTGACGACCCGCATAAGCAGGGTTGGGCATCGCTCGACCCCAGATACAAGGAAGTACGTGAGTATCTTAAGGCTATATACAAAAACGCTCTTGTAAATTACGGTCTTGACGGCTTTAAGCTTGACTTTATTGATGCGTTCAAGCTTACTCCCGCTTCGATGGAATATGATCCAAGACGCGACTGCGCATCGCTTGAGAGCGCGGTAGACACACTCATGTCGGAGGTAAACGCAGAGCTTTGCGCTATAAATCCCGACGTTATGCTTGAGTTCAGACAGTCATACGTAGGTCCCTGCATCAGAAAATACGGCAACATGCTCCGTGTTTCCGACTGCCCCAACGACAGTTATGCAAACCGCATGCGCATGCTTGATTTAAGACTTACTTCAGGTAACACCGCAGTTCATTCGGACATGGTAATGTGGAATTACACAGAGGATGTTGAGAGCGCCGCGTTACAGATGGCAAACATACTCTACTGCGTACCGCAGGTATCTGTAAGATTTGACGAGATTCCCGAAGACCACAAAAAGATGGTTAAGTTTTATCTTGATCTGTGGAATCAAAACCGTGAGTTATTGCTTGACGGCAGGCTTGAAATGGAAAACCCCGAGGCTTATTATTCACGTGCATGGGCGCACGACGGTAAAAAGGCTATCATTTCCCTTTATACAAAGCCGATAATTGACGGAAGCTTTGAAAGCGTTATCGCAGTCAACGCATCACCCTCGTCAAGCGTAATTGTAAAGGGTTATAACGACAAAAAGTACCGCGTTGTAAACTGCATGGGCGAGGCTGTAAGCGAAGGTGTGATAAACGGTGCGCTTGCAGAGATCGATATGCCTCTTTGCTCGGTTGTATATATAGATTAAGATTTTTTCGGCGGGAGTGAACCCCCACCCTACGCATTTTTAAAAATTTTCATATAAAAAGACACTTGAAAATTCAAGTGTCTTTTTTCAGAGTGTCAAAAAACCATTCTTTTAATTTGACACTCTGATGTGACTTTCAAAAAAGAGTGCAGATTTCGTGAACTCGCGCTCGTCGGCGTACAATGGTACGGTAGAGAGCGAGTTCGCGGGAAGTGAAGAAATCCCTTGGAAACACTAGTGTTTTCATGGGACTATTATTTGTACATATTTAAACTACCCCTCAGTCTTTTTGCTTTTACAAGCAAAAATCCAGCTCCCCTGACAAGGGGAGCCGAGATTTGATTTTTTCTTCACGGTCTGTGCCTTTTTTGACAGTCTC
>JAZPZR010000061.1:0-8678 GCA_045544795.1 Eubacteriales bacterium | reverse complement strand
AATTCTTGATATCTAACATCAATTTAACCTCTCTTTCGTAGCCTGCAAGAAAATTTTGTAAAAGCTTTCAATAATTCTTTCCCGTCGAGTGAGAAGCCCTTTTGTTACGTTGCTCTTACTTTCTTTTCTTGTCTATATGATAACATATTTTTTTCCTTATTACAATACGTAAGGTTGCATAAAGATTTTTACCCCGCTTTATGCAAAGCGCAGAAATAGCAAAAACCCCGTTGACATCGGGTGTTTTCTCCTGATATAATTAATATGTTGGGCCGCATTTTTGCGGCCTTTTATTTTTGTATTGACGGGTGTAAAAAAGTGTGCTATAATGTCAAAATACTTTAGTTCTTTAAAGGAACAAAAAATTTTGGAGGGTAAAATGACAAAATCAAAAAAGATTGTACTTATCGTTGCAGTCGCAGTGATAGTTGCTCTTCTTGCATACGTCGGTATTACAGGCGTTGCAAACGGCACCGTTCCCTGTCCTGACTGCACAGCAGGCGCTGAGTGTGAGACCTGCGGCGGCGAGGGTACCGTGCTTGGTACCGTATGGGCGCTTTTACCGCCTGTTATTGCTATCGGTCTTGCGCTTATCACAAAGGAAGTGTACAGCTCGCTTTTCATCGGTGTGCTCTCAGGTGCGCTTCTTTACTCAAACTTCTCCTTCACAGGCACGTTTGACACCATCATAAACGATGGACTTATCGAGGCTGTGTCGGGTAACGCGGGCATCTTTATATTCCTTGTTGAGCTCGGTATCATCGTTGCTCTTATTAACAAGGCGGGCGGCTCTGCGGCTTTCGGTAACTGGGCAAAAACACATATCAAATCGCGCGTCGGCGCAATGCTTGCCACCTTCTTGCTCGGCGTGCTTATCTTCGTTGACGACTACTTCAACTGTCTGACAGTCGGCTCGGTTATGCGCCCTGTAACAGACAGTAAGCGTATCTCGCGCGCAAAGCTTTCTTACATAATCGACGCAACTGCGGCACCGATATGTATGATAGCCCCCGTTTCAAGCTGGGCGGCAGCCGTTGCAAGCTATGCTGAGGAGGGTGAGGGTCTTTCGCTCTTTATAAAGGCGATCCCCTATAACTTCTACTCACTTCTTACGCTCGTATTCGTTGTGGCTATCGCGCTTATGAAGTTTGATTACGGTCCCATGAAATTACATGAGTTAAACGCCGTAGAAAAGGGTGACCTTTATACGTCGGGTGACAAGAACGAGTCGGCTGACGTCGTTCCTTCGTCAAGAGGCAGAGTTATCGACCTCGTTATCCCTGTTATCCTTCTTATCGCAAGCTGTATTTTCGGCCTCGTTTACGTAGGCGGTATATTTGACGGCGCAAACTTCGTTGACGCTTTTGCAAACACAGACGCAACGGTCGGTCTCCCCTGGGGCTGCCTTATCGCGCTTATCCTTATCATCGCTTACATGCTCGTACGTAAGGTAGTAAGCTTCAAGGAATCAATGGAATGTGTACCGCAGGGCTTTATCGCAATGGTACCCGCTATCCTTATCCTTACCTTCGCGACAGCGCTTAAAAACACCACGTCACTTCTTGGCGCTAAATACTTTGTCGGCCACGTTATGTCGGGAAGCGCCGCAGCTCTCGGTGTGTTCTTACCCGCGATCATATTCGTTGTTGCATGCGTTCTTGCTTTTGCAACGGGTACGTCATGGGGTACCTTCGGTATTCTCATTCCTATTGTTACCGCTATTTTCCCGCAGGGCTCCACACTCCTTATCATCGGTATGTCGGCATGTCTTGCAGGCGCTGTATGCGGTGACCACTGCTCACCCATTTCGGATACCACCATCATGTCCTCTGCGGGCGGTCAGTGTAACCATATCAACCACGTTTCAACACAGATGCCGTATGCAATCACCGTTGCCGCTATCTCGTTTGTAATGTTCGTTATTGCAGGTCTTGTGCAGAATATCTATATCTGCCTTCCCCTCGGTATCGCGCTTACAGTCGGCACGCTGTTTGTAATAAAGGCAATAACAAACAAAAAAGCGTAAGCGCTTAAGCTTCATAATAAAAGGTGAGAGTAATGCTCTCACCTTTTTTACGTCAAATCGAGGTTTAACGGTGCGTTTATGCGATGAGCTCACCCAAAGCCTCCCTTGTAAAGGGAGGTGGTTTTGCCGTAGGCAAAATCGGAGGGATTATAGAAAATACTTATGTTTCTACATATCTAAATCCCTCAGTCTCGCTTCGCTCGACAGCTCCCTTTACAAGGGAGCCTTCGGTGCGTCTTATTAATATAAGAAAACACTTGTTTTATTGAAATAAGGGGTGTATAATAAACACATCAAAGGAAGTGAATAAATTGCAAGGCAAAAAACTGTCAAAAAAAGGTCTGTTTATTGCTGTGTGGCTTGCGCTGATAGTGCTGATAACAGTCGGCATAATAATCCTGTCACCGCCTGAGGCAAAGCATGAGACGATCAAAGAGGTCATGAAGGACGGCGTTCTTCATGAACATAACCGTATGTCCTTTTTCGGACTGACGGTAAATCCTGCGGTGATCTCCGCATATGCGGTCACGGCAATACTGCTGACGCTTGCGGCGATTTTACGCATATTCGTAATTCCCCGCTTTAAAAAGATACCGGGAAAGGTGCAGACGGTTATTGAAACGGTCGTTGAGCTTTTTTCGGGCATGGCTATGAAAAACAGCCATCACCGCCCCGGCTTTGTCGGCGCGTATATCTTCAGCGCGGGTGTATACATATTTTTCAGTACGCTGTTTGAGCTTTTCGGGCTTCAGTGGACAACGACGGCAGGTCACTCACTTGCGCTCCCTGCGCCGATATCCGACATAAACGGCGCTATCGCCATGGGTTTCACCTCGTATGCGGTGATACTCGGCGCGGGTCTTGTGTTCGGCGGCATCCGCGGTCTTTTCGGTGCGCTTAAGGATTTTTCGCTGCCCATTTCAATGAGCTTCCGCCTTTTCGGCGCGCTTTTGTCGGGTCTGCTTGTTACTGAGCTTGTCTACTACTACGTAGGTCTCAGCTTTGTGCTCCCTGTCATTGTCGGCGTACTGTTCACGCTCTTGCACGCGGTCATACAGACCTACGTGCTTGCAACACTTGTATCAATATTTTACGGCGAGGCGGCAGAACCCCGCCCCAAAAAAGAAAGAGGTAAAAAATAATGAAAAAATCAAGACTTATTGCAATATTCGTATTAGTTGCGCTCATCAGCGCGTTCTGTGCCATCCTTACAGTTCCCGCTTTTGCTGAGACTGAGGCTGAAGCCGTAACAGAAGAGGGCGTTGAGACCGAGGAAAAGGGTCTTAAATCAACAAAGGCAATCGCGGCAGCAATCACTATCGGCATCGTCGGTGCGGCGGGTGCTATCGGCATGGCATGGGCTATCACAAAATCGGCAGACGGTATGGCGCGTCAGCCTGAGGCTGCGGGTAAGATAAACTCCGCTATGATGCTCGGTCTTGTATTTATCGAGACTGCTATTATCTATGCGCTTATCGTTGCAATTCTTATCATATTCGTACTGTAAGGGGCGTTTTAAATGAATTTACCGCTTAATATAGATTTTTTACAGATACTTCTGCATATGCTGAACTTTGTAATACTCGCGGGCGGTCTTTCCATTCTGCTTTACAAGCCTGTCGTTGACTTTATGAAAAACAGGGCTGAGCATTTTGATGCTCTTGAAAAGCAAAACCGTGAGGATGCCGAGCAGAACACACGCATACGCGAGGAGTACGAGCAAAAGCTTGCAAAGGCTGAGAGCGAGATCGCAGAGCTCAAAAAGGAAGCAGAAAAAGAGTGCGCGCAGATATCCGCGCAGTATATAGAAGAGGCGAAGTCCAAGGCAGAGGTCATCATCCGCACTGCCGAGGAGGAGGCGGAGGACAGAAAAGAGCACATTCTCGACTCGGCGCAGACCGAGATAGGTGAGCTTGTCGTTGCCGCCGCGCAAAAGCTTCTCAGCGACACCGTAACGCCTGAGCGCAACAGCGCGCTTTACGACGAGTTTATTCGGATAGCGGAAAACAGCGTGTCGGAAACGAGGACAAAGCATGATAGAAAATAATTTTGACGTGGTAAAGGAAATACCTGCGCTCAGGGTAGAGATACGCTGTGTCACCCCGCCTACCGACGCCCAGCTTGAAAAAATGAAGGCGTTTTTCATGGCGGAGTATCAGGCGGAGGAGGTCGACTTTGTAATAACAAAGGACCTGTCCGTAGTCGGCGGCTTTAACATTTTTGTCGGTGACGAAAACTACGACTGGAGTACCCTGGGACGAATCCGTCAGCTCAGAAAATCCTTTCAGGCGCTTGAAAAGGAGTATGACCCGCACCGTATCGTTTCGCTTCTTCGTGAGGATATCGGCGCGTTTGAGCTTCACGCAGGTCATCAGCAGGTCGGTTTTGCTCTGTCTGTCGGTGACGGCATCGCCTTTATCGACGGTCTTCATGAGGTGGAGTACGGTGAGATAGTGCTGTTTGACTGCGGTGTCAAGGGCATGGTGCAGGATATCCGCTCAGACGGTACCTGCGGTGTCGTGCTTTTCGGTGACGATTCGGATATTTACGAGGGAAGCCGTGTTGTAAGAACGGGACGTACTGCGGGCATACCCATCAGTAACCGTATACTCGGCAGAATTATCGACCCTCTGGGAAAGCCTGTTGACGACGGCGGTGAGATAGGCGCAAAGCAGTATTACCCCATTGAGAGAAGCGCGCCCGCCATACTTGAGCGAAGCTCTGTTTCAAGACCGCTTGAAACGGGTATTCTTGCTATCGACTCAATGTTCCCGATAGGAAGGGGTCAGCGTGAACTTATTATCGGTGACAGACAGACGGGTAAGACTACCGTTGCTACCGATACCATTATAAATCAGAAAAACAAAAACGTAGTCTGCGTATACGTCGCTATAGGACAAAAGGCAAGCTCGATTGCGAAGGTGGTCTCCACCCTTAAAAAGCACGGCGCGATGGATTATACCGTCGTCGTGTCCTCCCCCGCAAGCGACCCCGCCTCGCTTCAGTATATCGCGCCCTACGCGGGCTGTGCCGTGGCGGAGTACTTTATGTATCACGGCCGTGACGTGCTGATAATCTACGATGACCTTTCAAAGCACGCCGTGGCTTACAGGACCTTGAGCCTTCTGCTTGAGCGTTCGCCCGGACGTGAAGCCTACCCAGGTGACGTATTCTATCTCCATTCCCGCCTGCTTGAGCGCTCCGCTCAGCTGTCGGAGGAGAAAAGCGGCGGCAGTATGACCGCGCTTCCCATTGTTGAAACACAGGCGGGTGACGTTTCGGCGTACATCCCTACCAATATCATATCTATCACCGACGGTCAGATATTTTTGGAGAGCGAGCTGTTTTTTGCAGGACAGCGCCCCGCTATCAACGTCGGTCTTTCGGTGTCGCGTGTGGGCGGCTCTGCCCAGACGGGTATCATGAAAAAATCGGTCGGCAGTATACGTCTTGACCTTGCGCAGTACCGTGAGATGCAGGCGTTTTCACAGTTCGGCGGCGATCTTGACAAGACGACCGCGCGTCAGCTTAAATACGGCGCGGGACTTATGCAGCTTTTACGTCAGCAAAACAATGACCCGATGAGCCTGCATAAGCAGATAATCGTGCTCACAACCGTGCAGGCGGGTCTTTTTATCGACGTGCCCGTAAAAGAGATACAGGCGGTAAAGCGCCGTCTTATCGAGTGGTTTGAAAATTATTATCAGCCCGTCTGTCTCAAGATAGAGCATAAAAGGACCTACTCCGAGGAGTTGAAAAAAGAGATACTGTCGGCGGCGGAAAAGTTTTTTGAAGAGAGTGGTTATAAATGTTAAGCGCAAGCGAGATAAAGGGCAGGATAAACGGAATCGGTGATACCAAAAAGATAACCGACGCCATGTATATGATATCCTCTGCAAAAATGCGCAGGGCAACCGCTGAGCTTGCAAAGACGGCGCCTTATTTCGAGGCGCTCTCGCAAAAGATAGGCGAGCTGTTTCACCATATACCCAAAACCGATAACAGATATTTTAAGGTAACGGTGCCCGATAACGTACCGCACATGAACCACGGAATACTGCTTATCACCTCGGACAAGGGGCTTGCAGGCGCCTATAACGAGGAGGCAATACGCGTCTGCGAGGAGTATATGGCAAGACATCCCCGCACAACACTCTTTATAATAGGTGAGTTCGGCAGACAGTATTTTGGTTCGAAAAACGTGGAGTTTGTGAAGGACTTCAGGCACAGTCTTCCGCGTCCTCAGGTGTACGATGCGAGAAGGATATGCTCCGAGCTTCTTGACTATTACGATGACGGACGGCTTGACGAGATAAGCATCATCTACACCGACTATATGGGCACAAAGCCGGGCGTTGCCAAAAAGGTGACGTTGCTTCCGCTTGAAAAAACGCATTTTTACGATGAGACACGGGACGGCGGTGCCGTAAAAAAGGAATTTTTGCCAAGCCCCGACGACGTACTGCAAAACGTAGTGCCAAGCTATATCATGGGCTTTGTGTACGGCTGTCTTGTCGAAAGCTTTTGCTCTGAACAGCAGGCGCGCATGAACGCGATGAAAAGCGCAAGCGACAATGCAGAGGATATGCTGAGGGCTTTGCGTATACAGTACAACAAGGTAAGACAGGCGGCAATAACCGGCGAAATGATTGAAATTACTGCAGGCGCAAAAGCGCTTAAGAAAAAGAGAACAAACAATGAAGAAGAATAAAACAGTTGGTACAGGTGCTATCGTACAGATAACAGGACCTGTCGTTGACGTAAAATTTAAAAAAGAAGAGTTGCCCGCAATACGCGAGATGCTTTACGTTATTCTTCGCGGTGAAAAGCGGACGATGGAGGTCGTTCAGCATATCGGCGGAAACGTTGTGCGCTGTGTAATGCTCGGCGCAAGCGAGGGGCTTTGCCGTGACCTTGAGGTAGTGGCTACAGGCAACACCATCACCGTGCCCGTGGGCGAGGCGGTGCTCGGCAGACTTCTCAACGTACTCGGTGAGCCTATCGACGACGGCGAGGGATTTAGCGAGGACACTCCGCGCTCGTCTATATACAGACCGTCTCCCGCATATTCCGACCGTGCGCAGTCGGAGGAACTTCTTGAAACGGGTATCAAGGTAATTGACCTGCTTGCTCCCTATACCAAGGGCGGAAAGATAGGTCTTTTCGGCGGCGCAGGCGTCGGCAAGACCGTGCTTATACAGGAGCTTATCCACAATATCGCGACTGAGCACGGCGGCTACTCGATATTTACGGGTGTCGGTGAGCGCAGCCGTGAGGGTAACGATCTCTATTACGAAATGAAAGAAAGCGGTGTTATCGACAAGACCGCGCTTGTGTTCGGTCAGATGAACGAGGCGCCCGGTGTCAGAATGAGAGTGGCGCTGTCAGGTCTTACCATGGCTGAGCATTTTCGTGACGAGAGCCATAAGGACGTACTGCTTTTTATAGATAACATATTCAGATTTATTCAGGCGGGCTCGGAGGTATCTACGCTTCTTGGCAGAATGCCGTCTGCCGTCGGCTATCAGCCTACGCTTTCGCAGGAGCTCGGCGAGCTTGAGGAGCGTATTGCTTCCACAAAGGACGGCTCGGTCACGTCGGTTCAGGCTATCTACGTGCCTGCGGACGACCTTACAGACCCCGCGCCTGCGACCACCTTTGCGCATCTTGATGCAACGACGGTACTCAGCCGTAAAATTGCCGAGCTTGGTATCTATCCCGCCGTTGACCCGCTCGAGTCCACCTCGCGCATGCTCGACCCCGAAATCGTGGGTGAGGAGCATTACCGCGTTGCGCGTACCGTGCAGGAGATGCTTGAGCATTATAACGAGCTTCAGGATATCATCGCGATACTCGGTATGGACGAGCTTTCCGAGGAGGACCGCCTTACTGTCCACCGTGCAAGAAAGATACAGAGATTTTTGTCACAGCCCTTTTCGGTTGCAGAAAAGTTTACGGGACTTTCGGGAATTTACGTACCGCTTGAAAAGACTATTGAGAGCTTCCGCGCCATCATTGACGGCGAGGCGGATGAGTACCCCGAAAATGCCTTCTTTAACGTCGGCACTATCGAGGATGTGAAAAAGAAAGCGGAGATGCTTGCAAATGAATAGCTTTTATCTTGAAATACTTACGCCTGAACGCGTTTTTTACAGGGGAGAGTGCCTGTCGCTCATGGTTCCGATAACGGACGGTATGCTTGGAATTATGGCAAACCGCGAGCCGATAACGGCGTCTGTCACGGGGGGCGAAGCGCACTATACCGACCCTTCGGGTAACACCGTGTATTTTTCGGTTCTCGGCGGTATGGTGGATATGCAGGATAACGTGGTGAAGCTTCTTTGTGACTCGGCGCTTTTACCTGATGAGATCGACGTTGAAAAAGAGCGTCGCGAGGCGGAACAGCTCAGGTCACAGCTTGCAAGAGAGCAGTCTGAACGCGATTATAAGCTGTCAAAGCTGTTGCTTTCAAACGCTATCAACAATATAAAAATCAAACAAAAAAAGACAATAAACTAATAACAGACCGTAACCGCAGGGTTGCGGTTTTTGTTTTTTAGGGTAGTGAGAATTATCCGAACCCGCCTCAAAGCCATGTATTACGGCGCTTTTCATCCTTTTTTCTTTGATGGGCGTCAGCCCATCTGCAGAA
>JAZPZR010000060.1:0-12566 GCA_045544795.1 Eubacteriales bacterium | reverse complement strand
TAATTGACAGAACAAAAATCATAAAACAATTCTTTGCTCATCAAAAACCTAGAATTATAAATAGGAATCTTCACTTCCTCATTCTCAATATTAACATTTACATTGTTTTTATTCATAAAGAAAAACCTCTGTGTGATTTTTATTTATTATACCATAGTTAAAAATTGGTTTCAATACAGAAAGAGAGGTCTTGGGATGAAAAATATCTACTTTACAGTTTTAATTTTTTAATATATAATATTTGCATTGCGATGAAAGGAGGAAACCAAATGACGGTTATAATTGCAGAAAAGCCAAGTCTTGCGCGCAATATTGCGGCAGGCATAGGGCAGACGTCGCGTAAAAACGGCTATCTCGAAGGAAACGGCTATATTATAACCTGGGCATTCGGTCACCTTTTTTCACTTGCAGACGTTGAGGAGTACAGCGGTGAGGAGCGCGGCAGACGTTGGTCAATGCAGGGGCTTCCCTGCTTCCCCGAAAAATTCATATACCGTCTTCGCAAAAATGCGGACGGCAGTGAGGATGCGGGAGTTGCCTCACAGTTTGCAACTATATCCGCGCTTGTCAACCGCGATGACGTTGATAAGATAGTAAACGCGGGGGACGCCGATCGCGAGGGTGAGATAATAATCCGGCTTTGTATAGAAAATGCGCTCAAATCGCAAAAGCCTGTATACAGACTGTGGCTTCCCGACCAGACGCCCGAAACGGTGAGCGCCGCGCTTTCGGATATGAAGCCCGATTCTGACTATGACAACCTTGCAAACGAGGGGTATGCCCGTACCTTTGTCGACTGGCTGTACGGAATAAACCTCACCCGCTATGCAACGCTCAAAACAGGCGTGCTGCTCCGTGTCGGCCGCGTTATCGTGCCTATCGTCAAGGCGATATACGACAGGGATATGGCGATACGCAATTTCGTTCCCGATATATATTATTCGATATTTTCCGATGCCGAAACGGACGGACATAAGATAGAACTTGCAAGCAAGCTTAAATTCAAAAAAGAAGAGCTTAAAAAGGCAGAGGCGGTCTGTCAGAAATACAATGAACAGACGGCAACCGTCACAAGTGTAAAGCGTAAAAACGATATTTTGAAACCCGGCAAGCTGTACTCGCTTTCTAAACTGCAGAACGTACTTGGTAAAAAGCACAAGATGTCGATGGAAAAGAGCCTGCAGATAGTGCAGAAGCTGTATGAGGAAGGTTATCTTACTTATCCGCGTACAAACTCGGAGTATCTTGCGACCGCCGAAAAGGATAAGGTCAAAAAGATACTTGAAAATATAAAGGCTATCGGCTACCCCGTACAATTCCGCGACGGAAAGACTATATTTGACGACAGTAAGATAGAATCGCACTCGGCGCTCACCCCAACATACAAGATACCTAAAAAGAGCGCGCTTTCGGAGGATGAAATGACCGTCTATCAGACAGTGTTCCGCAGGTTTGTCGCGGTGTTCTGCGCCGAGGACTGTAAGGTTCAAAAGACGGAAATTAAAATTTCGGTGGGTGAGCTTGAGGATTTTATACTCAAAGGCACCGTTATTACCGAGGCGGGCTGGACAAAATACGACGATGCGGCATCTAAAGACAAAATTCTGCCGCCGCTTGAAAAGGGCGATACCGTAAATATTGATTTCAAGCCGAAGGAGAAGGAGACCTCTCCGCCAAAGCATTATACGATAGAAACTCTTAATAACTATCTCAAAAATCCCTTCCGCGACGAAAAGGCGCAGGCGGAGGACGCGGACGATGCGGAGGAATACCGCGCCATGTTCGAGGGTCTTGAGCTTGGTACCGAGGCAACAAGAACGGGCATTATCGACAACGCGAAAAAAAGCGGGTATATCGAACTTAAAAAGGACGTTTACCGCATACTGCCCGCGGGCGAGTATTTTATCGAGTCGCTGTCGCGTATGGAGATAACGATGGATAAGTATAAAACGTCCGAGCTTGGTCAGGCGCTTAAAAAAGTATACCGCGGTGAGTTTTCGACAGATGCGGCGGTAGACCTTGCAAAAACCGAGATAGCGCGTATATTTTTCCGTGAGCAAAAGCCGATAGGGGAGGATACCGACGACGGCTTTTACGGTGACAGCGTCGGCGTATGCCCGCTTTGCGGAAGCGAGGTCAGAAAGGGAAGATATAACTACGGCTGTATGGGATATAAGGAAGGCTGTAAGTTTAAAATAAGCAGTTATATCTGCAAGCGGGTGATTTCTATACAGAATGCAAAAATGCTTCTTGAAACGGGAAAAAGCGCCAGGATCTGCGGATTTATTTCCAAAAACGGAAAGCCGTTTGACGCAACGCTCAAAATGGAAAAGGACGGCAACGTAGTATTCGATTTTAATTAACTTGTGGTTTGTCGGGGAATTCGAACTAACCAATGCCTCTCCTTGTCAGGAGAGGGGGACCGTCGAAGACGGTGGAAAGGTAGTCAGTTTTGTAGAGTTTCGCTTGATGCAGACTACCCCTCAGTCGCTTCGCGACAGCTCCCCTGACAAGTGGAGCCAAGAGAGTACACTAATTCCGTCTATTAAATAAACTACAATTTGGTAAACCGCAAACGCAGCACACCGTAAAACCACAAAGAACTCGCAGGGGCCTTAAGCCTCTGCGAGTTCTTTTTCTGTTCGTATTTTTTTGATCCATTTGCCCGACTTCAAGCGCCATACACACCATATTGCCTTTAACACCTGGTCTATCTTAAGACAGAAGTATATCCAGAAGGGCGGAAGATGTAAGACGGGTCCTGCAATAATGCCAAGCGGGATGGACGCTACCCACAAAAAGATATTGTCGGTAAGCATGAGCATCTTTGTGTCACCGCCGCCGCGCAGAACTCCCTTTGTCATAATGCTGTTTGCCGCCTGGAATACGATTATTACCGCGATGGACAGCATAAGCTCGCGCGCTATCGACTGCGTTTTGGAAGACAGGTCATAAGCTCGTATCATCGGCTCGGAAATGGCAAGTATGATTCCCGCCGCAACAAGACCGAACAGTATGCCGATACCGAGAAAGGCATAGCCCTGCTCATGTGCTTTTTTACGGTCACCCTCACCGAGCGTGTAGCCTGTAACGATTGCGCCCGCCTGCGAAAAGCCTGAGGTAAACACAGAGCTTAACTGCTGTGTGACCGCCGTTACCGCGTTTGCCGCAACGAACGCCTTGCCGAGCCTTCCTATGACCATTGCAACCGAGTTGTTGCCAAGCGCCAATATACCGTCACTTATGAATACGGGGATGCTTATGCGGATATATTCCTTCCACAGATTACCTACAGGGGTAAACAGGTCACGTAGTCTGAAGCCAATCTCCTTATCCTTGAAAAAGAGATAACCGCATATCATTGCAAATTCAAATATACGTGAGATGAGCGTGCCGATAGCCGCACCCGCAACGCCCATTCTGGGAATGGGACCTACACCGAAAATAAAAAGGTAATTTGCGCCGACGTTTATAAAAAACGCGGCAACCGAGGTGTAAAGCGGTATGTTCATCTGCTTGACGTTGCGTAAAACTATCGTGCAGGTGAGCGAAAGACCAAGCAGTATGTAGGTTGCGACCGACCAGTTGAGGTAGGTGACACCGAGAGATATAACGTCCGCCTCGTCCGTATATATCTTCATGATAAGCGAAGGCATTATAGCCGTTGCCACAGAAAAAAGAAGTGACATGATAACGCAAAGCCGTATCATGATAGATACCGTCTTTTTGAGCGCGGGCCTGTCCTTCATGCCGTAATAGCGGGCAACAAGCACCGACGCACCCATGCCTATACCCATGCAGAATATGTGAAAAATGGTTATAAACTGATTCGCAAGCGATACCGCCGACAACTCGGTCTCGCCGACAGCGCCCACCATTATCGTATCCATAGCGTTAACGCCCTGCGTGATAAGACCCTGCAGCGCGATGGGAAGCGCTATCTTTACGGCAGATTTATAAAAACTTTTATCCTTTATTATAAGACTGTGCATTTTTTATCCTCTTAAAAAGAGAATACCAAGCGGTATTCTCTTTTATTTAGTTAAGGTCTGTATTTAGCTACGATATCGTTCATAGCCTGATAGTTTGCCTCCATCTCCTCAACCAGTCGCAGCTGTGTACGGCAGCGTACAAGATTGTGCTCTGGATACTCTGTTTTGAAGTATGTATCACCCTCAAGATAGTCGGTGAGGAATCTTGCGCCGCATTCATAAGTCATCATGATAGCGCCGTGGGGTAAAAGCTTTATCTCATCATCTGTAAGCGCGTTACCTACGCCTTCGAAATAGCCTTTTACGTAAGCCTCGTAAAGCTCAAGTGAAAAATGTACCTTATCAAGATCCTTTTCATCCTCAGCCGCAGTAGATGCGCCGAAACGGATAGAATCACCGAAATCGTTGATAGAAAGACCGGGCATTACTGTATCAAGGTCGATAACGCACACGCCTTTGCCCGTGTTTTTATCAAGAAGCACGTTGTTGAGCTTTGTATCGTTGTGTGTAACGCGAAGGGGGAGCGTTACTCCTGTGTCAATACTGCTCTCGCGTGAAACGTAACCCTCATACTCAGCCTTAACACCTGCAAGTCTGCCGACCTTGTCGGCCGCAGCCGCAGCCTTGAGGTTACCGATACGCCACTTTGTATTGTGGAAGTCCTTTATCGTTTCGTTAAGCGTGCTCGCAGGAAAATCAGCAAGCTTTTTGGAAAAATCACCGAATGCAACCGCGCTCTGATAAAAATCATTGAGGTCGCGCGCCGCATCAAGACCGATAACGTTGTCGATAAACACCCACATTCTGTATGAGCTGTCACCGTCCTGATAATACTTTTTGCCGTCCTTTGTACGTACAAAGTTAAGCGTCAGCTCGTCAGGATAATGCTCCTTAAGATACTCGGTAACTGCAAACACGTTTTCCATAAGCGCATCGATATCCTTGAAGATACCTGTGTTTACGCGCTGGAAGGTGTATTTGTTTTTGTCTGTTATAACAAGATTTGTATCATTGATATGACCGTTGCCCAGAGGCTTTACCTCTAAAACGTCACCCTCAATGGCAAACTGCTTTATGATATCTATTTTGTCCATAATATTTCCGGATAGAGCCCCTTATCTTTAAGTGATTGAATGCCCGCTGTAACCTTGGGCTTGTCCTCAGCGTAGGTCACGCCGTACCATTTGTCAGGCGTTGTAAGTACGTCAACAGAAGCAATACCCTCCTGAAGCATATCGTCAACTACCATAGGTAAGAAAAACTCGCCCTTGAGCGGATTTTCAACTGCCGTCTTGTCAAGAAAAGCGGGGAAGCGCTTTTCAAGCTCGTCAAGAAATGCTTTGCCGAAGCCCCACATGTTCATTGAAGCAACGCTGTCACCCGAAAGTGCGGTGTATGTTTCACCGCCGTCCTCTGTAAACTTTGCGTTGTCGCCGTCCATGATAATAGATGTACGCTCGTTAATTTTTTTGAGCTTGCCGTCTTCTACTACACAGATACCTCTTGCAACAGAGCCCTTATCTGTAAGTGTGTTGTGAAGTCTGTAGCCTACGAGCGCAATACCGAACTTATCAGTCTTGTCAGCCTGTGTAAGATGGTCATAGAGCACCTTGTATGCGGTAGGACCGTAGTAGTCGTCAGCATTGATTACTGCAAAAGGTCCGTCGATAACGTCCTTACAGCAAAGGATAGCGTGGCCCGTACCCCACGGCTTAACTCTCTGTTCAGGAACAGAATAACCCTCAGGAAGCTTATCAAGCTCCTGATATACGTATTCAACGTCCACAAACTCGGAGATTCTGTCACCGATAGATGCCTTGAAGTCCGCCTCAATCGCGTGCTTGATTACAAAAACGACTTTTTTGAAGCCCGCTTTAACTGCATCGTAGATAGAAAAGTCAATAATAAGATTTCCGTGTGAATCAATAGGATCGATCTGCTTGAGACCGCCGTAACGGCTGCCCATACCTGCCGCCATTACAACAAGAGTAGGTTGTGACATGATAAATGTCGCTCCTTTCCAATATATGTTGATTTTAGTATATCACATGGTATTTGTAAATACAACAATAATTTTTTTTGCAGTCTTTTATTGTACAAAATGCAACTGATTTTGTTGACTTTGAGACCTGTCTATAATATAATAATCATATTAAATTCAAGAGGTGTTGCTAATGAATATAATAGGCGGTCTTAACAGTGTACCTGACGTAAAGGTATTGGTTTTGTATATTCTTAATTATGCAGGCACTCCGCTTAGTAAGGATAACATTCAGCATATTGCCCTTTCTGACGGGCTTGTGCAGTATTTTGATCTCTGTCAGGCGATAGATGAGGCGTTGCTTACGGGTCTTATTGACGTTGTAAGCTCGGCTGACCCTGATACCGTGCGCATAACCGAGGTGGGCAGACAGACGCTTGCCATGTTTGAAAAAACGCTTCCGCATTCTGTCCGCCGTAAAAATCAGACGGCGCTTCTCAATATGCTTGCAGATATCGAGCGCGGAAGAAACGTAAAGTCGGATATAATCAAAAAAGAGGGCGGATACGAGGCGGTATGTACTCTGCTTGACGGCGATGATACCCTGCTTGAGTATAAGCTGTTTGTTCCTACGCAGATACAGGCGCAGATGATAGTTGATCAGTTTGAAAACGATCCGACCGGAAAATACAAGGGTATTTTATCCCTTCTTATTGATGAAAAGCTGTTTGAGGAGTAGAAAGTGAATCGGGTACGTAATATTTTAGTTGCTGTCGGTGTCGGCATTGTTTTTATAGCCGCATACCTTATAATATCTGCCGTGACAGAGCCGCCCAAAAAGGCAATTGACTTTGGCTACCATACGGTAGACGGCAGTGTTTCAAGACTGTATACGCAGGCGCGTGACGGCGGCGCGGTGTTGATATTTATCGACCCTGAGCTTGAGGGTTCAAATATAATTCTTGAGTCGGTTATAAAGCATGCGGAGGACGTTCCCGTTATCGCGGTTTCGGTAAGGGATGAAAACAGCGCCCACCTTGCCATGCTCCCTGAGTCTGCAAGAGAGCTTGAAAATCTTGTGCTTGACGGTAAGGAGATAGAGGAGCTTTATAACGTTACCGACCGCGCACCTATTACCTATTTTATTAATAACGAGTTTTACGTGGAGCAGGCATTTGTCGGCACGATAAAGGAAAAAACGATACAAAGCTGTATACAGAAATTAAAAGAATAAAAAAATCTGTTTGACTTTTTGCGTTTAAAGTGTTACTATAATAAAGTAATAATTAAAGGAGTCAATTGGAATGGATATATTTAAGAATGAGGGTGCTTCGCTTCTTGTCAGCGCACTTATGATGCTTGAAACACGTGAGGAGTATGAGAATTTTCTTGAGGACCTTCTTACAACGAAGGAGCTTCTTGATATGTCACAGCGTATCGTTGTGGCAAAGCTTCTTACAGAAAATAAAAAGTATAATAAGATAGCAGAGGAAACAGGTGCAAGCTCTGCTACGATAAGCCGTGTCAACCGCAGCTTTTGCTACGGTAAGGACGGCTATAAGAACTTTTTTGAAAAGCTTGATTCATTGGAGAAATAATTTATTGGAGGCAGTCTTTTTAGGACTGCCTTCTGTCTATTCTGAGGAGGTAATATAATATGTTAAAGGCTGGCTTTGCAAGGGCTGATATAACTCCGCCGCTCGGTAATCCGCTTCACGGCTATTTCAAGGTGCGCGTGGCTGACGGTGTGCTTGATCCGCTTATGTTAAACGCAGTCGCGGTCTCAAACGAAAAGGAGACGGTCGTTATTATCGTTGCCGATTTTATCGGCATAACTCTTGACGAATCGTTAAAGATTCGTGAGACGGTGGCAAAAACGCTTGATATCAGCATGGATAACGTGATCGTTCAGGCGCTTCATCAGCACACCTCGGTGCGCTTTGGTGAACGCGGTCAGAGTTCTGATCAGCTCAAAGACGCTGAATATATGGATATCGTAAGACGTAAATTCTGCGACGTTGCGAAAATGGCAATGGACGATATGGATGAGTGTGAGATGTCTGTCACCTTCAAGGAAACAGACGTACCGATTTCATTTGTGCGCAGATTTAAAATGAAGGACGGCTCGACAAGAACAAACCCCGGCTGTCTTAATCCCGATATTGACGGACCTATAGGTCTTGCAGACAATACCGTCCGCCTTGTAAAGCTTGAGCGTGAGTTTAAAAACGATATCGCGCTTGTTAACTTTTCAACGCATCCCGACGTTATCGGCGGCAACAAATACTCGGCAGACTGGCCCGGCTTTGTAAGAAACTACGTTGAAAAGGACATTGAGGGTGTTTCCTGTATCGTTATAAACGGTGCGCAGGGCGACGTTAACCATATCGACGTTTCAAAGGAGAGCCTTGGCAAAGACACCGACCGCCGTTACGCTCACTCTCAGTTTATGGCGCGTACCATAACCGACACCGTGCTTGATATATGGGATGAGGCAGAGTTTTGCGAGGGTGAGGACATCTCGACCGAGATAAGAATTCTTAATACACCCACCAATACGTCGGGCATTGAGCGTGTTGAGGAGTGTAAGCAGATACTTGCCGACCACTACTCCGGCAAAAAAGTTATCGGCATTTCAGCGGGTCTGGGTGAGTTTTCAAGGATCTCATCGCTTTATAACGAGACACTTTTCCAGAAGGTACCGCTTACCGTTGTAAAGATAGGCGATCTTACACTTGTCGGCTTTGGCGGTGAGCCATTTACCGACTATGCAACCTTTGCAAGAGCCGCGGCACCCGATAAGTTTGTGATCTCAATGTGCTGTACAAACGGCTATCAGGGCTACATCCCTTCGAAGAGCGCGTTTGACGAGGGCGGTTACGAGGCGGGAAGCTCCAAGTTTACAAGCGAGGTGGCAACGCTGCTTAAAGATAATATTAAAGAAATGATTAAATAAAAAAAGGGTATCCGACAGGATACCCTTTTTATTACGGTTTCAAAGCCTGTATTGCCTGAAGAGTCGGGAGCGTAATTTCAAATACTCCTATGTCCTTGTATTCCTTTTTACAATCTTTGAGATATTCTTTTACCTCTTCGTACTCGTCCGACTTTTTGTCGAGGCTGCCTCTGAGTCTTGTGAGCGCAGGAACGGCAGGGTCGCCGAGGTCCATAAGCATATAGACGTCAACGTCGTCAAGCTTTTCGTTTATATAACAGTCGACGTTGTAATTTGCTATCATTCCGTCAACGTTTGAAAGGCTTATTGCCGCAAGCATTATAACCCACACGATGCCTGAGAACGCAAGCGCGCTCATTCTCGGTATTATCTGCGACAGCGTAATTATTATAAAGGTAAGCGCGATAACTACCATAAACCATGATGCATACACCCTCTTGGGAGTAAGACCGTACGTATCAATGTACAGCATCATTTTTGAAAGCGCCGTTGCAATAAGTACGAGAGTTGAAACGGTAAAGAGCGAGGTCATGGTGATAAGCACCGCGCGGCTTCTCTTTGCAAACATAACGCAGATGATTATAAGTATAAGGTTTATTACGCTTACCGCGACAAGCTGGAAAAAGCCCTCGCGTGCGTAGTCGGCGTAGGTAAAGCCGTCAGGAAGCACGCCCGTAAACGCGCTTACGTAGTATTTCCACTGCGAAATAAAGAAGACAACGTATATAAGAAGCACGGGTAAGAGCGCCGCGATAACGGTGATGGAAGGCGCGATCTTGATGCGGTTTGCCGCGGTATGTACCGATTCCGCCTTTATTACGTTACGGCATGCGTTTTCTCTGCCCGATACGAACGCGCCGAAAAAGTACATCGCGATCGGGATTCCGAAGCCTGCCGATGCAAGATGCGAAAATACCGCTGACAGACGGAAGTCAAACACCTTTGAGATTATCTGACGGAAGCCCTCGTCATAGGATAAAAGCGCGGTAACTATCGCCGTGGGCACGATTGCAAGCGCGATACCGAGCATAAGCTTCAGCACCGGCTTTGCCGTTTTTCTTGAAGTGAACGCCGCTCTGAATATACTTCCGAGTGCACAGAAGGGAAGTATAAAAAGCGCCTTGAAATAATCTATCGCGATAAGCGAGGAAAGTCCCTTTTCAATGCGGTTGTCGGTCACCGAGTATATAAAAAAGCCGAGTGATGCGACAGCGTAGCTAAAGCAGAGCTTTTGCAGAAATTCGTTGTTGCAAAGAAACAGTGAACCGCTGAGAATTATCGCGCTTGTTGCGACAAAAAAGGGAATAAAGCCGATTTTATAATGCTTTGCCTTGAGATAAACAAACGAAATTACGTAGGCTGACACGATTATTAAAAGTGCGCCGAAGGGGTTGAGGTAAACGGGAAATGCACGGCAGAAAAGATAGCCGAACAAAAAGCATATCCACGCAAGCACCGAGTCACCTGTCGTAAACTGCCTTACGTACGGCTGAGGCTGGGGAGGAGGCGGCGCATAGTTGTAGACGGGCGGATTCCCAAACTGTTGCTGATAGGGTTGCTGATAGAAATTATTATTGTTCTCCATTATTCATCACTCCTGTATTCTATAATATCCGATACGTCGCACTCAAGCGTTTTACATATAGCCTCAAGCGTTGAAAAACGTATCGCCTTTGCGTGATTGTTTTTAAGTATTGAAAGATTGGCAAGCGATATGCCCACCTTTTCTGACAGCTCGTTTAAAGACATCTTTCTTTTTGCCATCATAACGTCAAGATTTATTACTATCATATAAGACCCCCTATACCGTGAGGTCATTTTCGCACTTTATTTCAACCGCCTGCTCGATGACGTTTTTTACAACGCGTATGCACATGCCAAGAAATATTGCAAAAAACGTTATTACAAAGGAAAGCATGAAATAAAAGCCGAGTATAAAAAATACGGCGGCGAGTAAAAAACAGCACCACGATATACCGCGGATAAGTCCCACGCTTTTTGCGGTAAAAACAAGACCGCTACGCACACGTAACAGTAACTTTAAAAGCAGAATGTTGGTAAGTGCGACGACTGCGAGTATGTTATATGCAAGCGCAATTATAAGCGCGTGCTCTCCTGCGCTTATCGTCTGTGCGATCTCAACACCCCTTGCGCGAAGAAGTATATCCACCCATGACGGAAGAACTACGGCGCACACGGCACAGCCGATAAACAGTATTATTGATGCAATTACCGACAAAAGACTTGACGTCTTTGCAGGGATTTTTAACATTAAACCACCTCCGTTTGATTTCATAATACACCCTGTGTTGCTGTTTGTCAATAGAAATTTATCGAAAAACGATAAATTTTTTATATTGAATATTTAACGTAACGGCGGTATAATAATGTACGGAGGTGAAGCAAATGCTTTCTACAATGGTAAAATACAGAAAAATACCCGAACTTTCGGATAAGGCGACAATGCTCGATACTTTGCTTTGTGAGGAGTACGGCTATCTACCGCCACGTCCTGATTCGATAAGCTGGACAGGTGAAATGATGGTCAGGAACTTCTGCGCAGGTAAAGCAACGTTTGATAAGATAGAGCTTACCTGCAAAATGGGGGATAAGTCCTTTACTTTTCCCGTGTACTGCGTAATTCCGACAGGAGAGGGTAAGCATCCCTTCTTTGTACATATAAATTTCCGTGACGACGTGCCTGACAGATATATGCCGACCGAGGAGCTTGTTGATAACGGCTTTGCGGTGCTTTCTTTTTGCTATAAGGACGTGACGAGTGACGACGGTGATTTTACAAACGGACTTGCAGGCGTTTTATATGAGGACGGAAAGCGCGGACCGACTGATGCGGGTAAGCTCGCAATGTGGGCATGGGCTGCACACCGCGTGCTTGACCTTGCGGAGAATTTTGAGACGCTTGATATGAAACGCGCTATTGTGTGCGGACATTCGCGTCTTGGTAAGACCGCTCTGCTTGCGGGTGCGACGGACGACCGCTTTTTCGTTGCCCATTCAAACGATTCGGGTTGCAGCGGCGCGGCGATAACACGCGATAAGGACGGCGAACACGTAAGCAATATAACAAACAGATTTCCCTTCTGGTTTTGCGAGAATTATTATAAATATGCGGATAACGAGCAGTCGATGCCGTTTGATCAGCATTTTCTTATAGCATGTAACGCGCCCCACTGCGTGTCTGTAGCCTCGGCGGTCGAGGACGTGTGGGCGGACCCTGTTTCAGAGCTGCTCGGTTGCTTTGCGGCATCCCGCGCATGGGGTGATGACGGCTTTATCTGTGAGGACAGACTTCCGCAGGCGGGTGACGAATTCTTTGACGGAAAGGTCGGCTATTTCCTGCGTGGTGGTACGCACTATTTTTCACGCGAAGACTGGCTGAAGCTTATAAAGTTTATAAATAAAAAGACAAACTGATTATATAAAAAATGCTTACACAAATTCATGTGTAAGCATTTTATTGAGACTGTCAAAAAAGGCACAGACCGTGAAGAAAAGGAACACTCTGATTTGCCTCCACTTGTCAGGGGAGGTGTCGAGCGAAGCGAGACGGAGGGGTAGTTTTACAAAAGTGCAAATAAAAGAATCCCTTGAAAACAGTAGTGTTTCCAAGGGATTT
>JAZPZR010000059.1:0-2778 GCA_045544795.1 Eubacteriales bacterium | reverse complement strand
TCAGCGGGTCGTCGAGGGCGCCGACCCCTACGAAATGATTATAAAACATCCCGCAAAACCGCAATTTATTACTATGCATTTTTAAAATTATCACGGCATATGATTGTACTATGAACGATCATATGCCTTTTTTATTACCACATCAGATAAAATACAAAAAGCAGGGGCTTTCGGAAGCTGAGGTCAGGCAGAGCCGCGCAAAATACGGCGCAAACTCCCTCACCCGCACCGCAAAAAACACCTTCCTTAAAAAGTACCTCGCATCCTTCGGCGACCCGATGATAAAAATATTACTGATAGCGCTGGGTCTTAACGTCATAATATCCATCCGCCGTGCAGAGTTTTTTGAGCCTATGGGAATCGCCGTTGCCCTGTTTATTGCAACGCTCGTTTCCACCCTATCGGAATACGGCAGTGAAAACGCATTCAAAAAACTTGAAGAACAGAGCATGGGCGCGACCTGCCGTGTCATACGGGGCGGAAAAGCGTTAAACCTTCCCTGCGAGCAGATAGTGGTGGGTGACGTACTTATTATCAGCGCGGGTGAGCGCGTGTACGCCGACGGAGTGATAACCGAGGGCGAGGTGTACGCCGACCTTTCCGCCTTGAACGGCGAGAGCGACGAAAAGCACCGCTATGCAAACGGCAGTTCATCCGAATGGGCGCTTGAGGGCAAAAACCTTTTGTTTTACGGCAGCGTCATAACCTCAGGCGAGTGCAGGATGGCAGTCGGTCGTGTGGGTGACAGCACCCTCTACGGCGGTGTCGCACGCGAGGTGCAAAAGCCCGCAGACACCTCGCCGCTTACAGACAGACTTTCCCGCCTTGCAAAAACCATCGGTATAATCGGCTACGTCGCAGGCGTGCTCGTCTTTATATTTGACCTCTTTTCCTCTCATGAGTTTACACTCACCTCTGTACTTCACGCGCTGACCCTTGCAATAACCGTTGTCGTGGTTGCGGTACCTGAAGGTCTTCCCATGATGATAACGGTCGTTTTATCGCAAAACATGAAACGTCTCAAGCGCGACAACGTGCTTGTGCGAAAGCCTGTCGGCATTGAAACGGCAGGCTGTGTAAGCATACTCTTTTGCGACAAAACAGGCACGCTCACAAAAGGAAAGCTGCAGGTTGACGCAATATACGGTGAGGACGGTAACAAATGCACCCCCGACCGCGACATGCTGATATGTCTTGCGGTGAACAACGGCGCCTCGCTTATCGGCAAAAAGGCGGTGGGCGGTAACTCAACAGACCGCGCCATACTCTCTTACCTGGGCGCAAAGCCTGACGTAAAAATCACGGAAAAAACACCTTTTGACAGTAAAAATAAGTATTCCGCGGTAAAAATAGGGAATGATATTTATAAAAAAGGCGCTCCCGAGGTGTTATTTAACAAAAATTTTGATACGGTATTGTGCAAATTGCACAATAGCCTAACAGAGCGCGGATATCGCGTGCTTGCAATGGAAAAAAACGGAAAGGTAATTGGGCTTATTTCACTCCGTGATGAGATACGACGCGGAGTAAAGGATGCGGTAAAGGAAGCGCACACGGCGGGCATTCAGGTATGCATGATAACAGGCGACAGTCTGCTGACTGCAAAATGCATCGCAAAGGAGTGCGGACTTTTAAAAAAAGACGGTATCTGTCTGGAACGCTCGCGCCTTGCAGCTATGACCGATTGCGAGATACGGGAAATACTGCCCCGCCTGGTGCTCGTTGCAAGAGCACTCCCCGAAGATAAAAGCAGGCTCACCCGCCTTGCCAAAAAATCGGGGCTTGTATGCGCCATGACAGGAGACGGAATAAACGACGCGCCCGCGCTTCGCGATGCCGACGTCGGCTTTGCAATGGGCAGCGGAACAGAGGTCGCAAAGCAGGCGGGTGACATCGTAATACTTGACGACAGTTTTATTTCTATAATGAAGGCGGTGCTTTACGGACGCACGGTTTTTGCAAGTATACGCAAGTTTATCGTGTTTCAGCTGACGATAAATCTGTGCGCCGTGGGCATCTCTCTTATAGGGCCTTTGATAAACATCGACACGCCCGTGACCGTCATGCAGATGCTGTGGATAAACATGATAATGGACACACTCGCAGGACTTGCGTTTGCAGGCGAAGCGCCCGACAAAGCGTTTATGAGACGGCCCCCGCACAGCAGATACTGCTCTGTAATTTCGGGTAAGATGGCAGGGCAGATACTGTTTATGGGCGGATATCTTCTTACCCTGTGTACCCTGTTTTTAAGCAGCAGCTATTTCAGAAGTTCATTTGGTTTTTATACAAGCTACAGCACCTTTATGAGCGCATTTTTTGCCCTGTTTGTATTTTCGGGTCTGTTTGCGGGAATGAACGCACGGTGCGGCGGCGCGGTAAACGTATTTTACAGGCTTTCAAAAAACCGCGCATTTATGATAATATTCGGTTTCATTTTCGCGGTACAGATAATGCTTATATACTTTGGCGGAGATATTTTCCGCACGGCATATCTTGCACCCGAAACCGTCGCAAAAATTATGCTTTTTTCAGCAACAGTCCTGCCCGCAGACGCTATTCGTCGGTATCTGTTAAAAATTTTTAGCAATTTAAACAATTGAAATGTGCACCCCTTTATTATATAATGTTTTATAGTAGGGTAGTGAGAATTATCCGAACCCGCCTCAAAGCCTTGTATTACGGCGCTTTTCATCCTTTTTTCTTTGATGGGCGTCAGCCCATCTGCAGAAAAGAAGAACAAAAATCACCACAAATCCGAAGGCTTCACGGTCTTCG
>JAZPZR010000058.1:0-3950 GCA_045544795.1 Eubacteriales bacterium | reverse complement strand
CCCTGTTGGACTCGAACCAACGACCCTGCGGTTAACAGCCGCATGCTCTACCGACTGAGCTAAGGAGGATTATTTACTTTTGATATTATACATCTATTGTTTACAAAAATCAATAGTATTTTTAAAAAAGTTAAAGTATTTTTATTTCCGTTGAAATGATATTAAATCGGGTTGAAGGCATTAGCCTTCAACCCGATAATAATTAGAGTTTGATTTTAAAATTAAAATGAATTTCTTTTTCGTTAAGCTGATACTTTTCCATAAGCTTAGGACCACAGCTGTTTGAACCGATACCGCTATTCTTATAGTCAATACGAACGTGCGTAAAACCGTCTTTAACGAGCTCGGCTGCATGCTTTTTAGTATATAGTTCCTTTGTTCAGTACTGTGAAACGTTACACTCAAACGGATCGTCGGCAACCACCTTAAATCCATCATTGAATTCAAGGTATCTCACGCCGAAATGGTTACCGTGTTCCTGAGGCTTGATATAAGAAACGTATTCATTTGAAGCCGTAGAACTCCACATACCGTTCAACGCATAACGATGAAGGTCATTGTAAGTCTCACCCGGACCCATGCCGAAATATGTGAATTCAGCGTCAGGGTTACAGAGCATAAACTCATATCCAAAACGCTGTAACCAATAAGTAGCCTCGTTAACGTTTGCCTTAACGTCAAATTCGATTGTTCCGTCTTTAGCAACTGTAACTGTCTGGGTAAAGTGTAAAAACGGCATAACCGAAACGCCTGCAAGAGAACCCTTTGACACAATTGAACCGCGAACAATTTCGGTTGAATATACTTTATTGAACGTTTTATCAACGTTTTCGGAAACTTTACCCAACTTGATCCAATGGGCTTTTACAGTTCTTTCATTATCGGTCGGTGCTCTGAAAACAGAAAGCGTCATTTTTGATGCCAGCTGCTCAACACCATTAATTTTAATAGATGTAAAAGTACCGTAATGCTTTGAAAAAATATACTCAAAGCCGTCACCTTTTGCAATGATTTCTTTGTCCGTCTCTTCAAGGGCTGCAAGAAGTGATATAGTATCGGTCTTTTCAAGCGGTACTTCAAGATCAACCTGTGATAACGCAACCTCAAAACCGTCGGTGTCTAAAAGCTGAGCGTTGATATAACAGCCGTATTTACATTTTTCGGGAATGTCAAAATCTATATCTATATATGACACTTCGTTAGCCGCCGTATCAAGAACAGTTTCTTTACTGTCCAGAACAGTTCCATCACAAACCAACTGATATTTAAGCTTAAACTCTGAAAGTGATTTGAAAGAAAATCTATTCCAAACACGAAGTTTTCCGTCTTCAATAGAAACTCTTATAGGCTGATAAGCCTTTTTGATTTCCAATGAACCGGCTTTAAGACTTCTGTCAGGGAAGACCATACCGTCGCAACAGAAGTTACTGTCGTGAGTAAGCTCTGTTTCCCAGTCTCCACCGTATTTTGACACACCGTCTTCGATTACTGTATGATCAGCCCATTCCCATACACAACCGCCGATGAATTTAGGATACTTATCGGCAACGATCCAATAGTCATATACGTCACCGGGACCGTTACCCATAGCATGAGCGTATTCACAAAGGTAAAGAGGCTGCTTGCACTCAGCATTTTCGCAGTAATCTGTACAGTCCTGAACTGATAAATACATACGTGAATAAACGTCTGCATGGTATCTTTCATTGAAGTACTGAGGGAAGCCTTTTCTTACAGATTTTCTGGAAGCGTCCTCACAGTGAACAAGTCTTGTATTATCACGCTCACGAACCCAATCGATCATTGCCTCATGGTTAACACCGTGACCGCTTTCATTACCTGTTGACCACATGATAATCGATGCATGATTTTTATCTCTTTCAACCGCGCGAACCATTCTCTCAACGTGCTCATTCTTCCACTCAGGCTTCTGACAAGGCCAATCAAACGATTCAACATCGTAACCCGGATGCTTTTCCGCAGTACCAAGTCTATGGACAAATCCATGGGATTCAATATCAGTTTCAAGAACAACGTAAAATCCCATTTCATCACAGAAATTTAAAAACTTAGGCGTAGGAGGATAATGAGAGGTACGGATACAGTTAATATTAAGTTTCTTCATCAGTCTTAAATCAACAAGAATATCTTCATCCGACATTGTCCAACCGTTTGTAGGATGTGTATCGTG
Source organism: Eubacteriales bacterium (assembly GCA_045544795.1). Taxonomy (GTDB): domain Bacteria; phylum Bacillota; class Clostridia; order Oscillospirales; family QAKW01; genus RGIG9041. The sequence goes on along the minus strand of JAZPZR010000058.1, from coordinate 1,759 downwards.
ATGGTTTACACCCTGAAGCTTAACAGGCACACCGTTTATAAGAAACTCGTATTTGTCAGATATTTCAATTGTACGGAAACCGACTTTCTGAGTAATGACTTCGCCGTTATTTTCAAACTTTAACGTATAAAGATACGGCTCTTCTGCATTCCAAAGTACAGGAGACTCAACGGTAAATACAACATCACCGTCAGCATCCTTGACATCAAGCTCTTTTGCGCCATCAAGAAGTGTCACCTTCGCTTTGCCGTCAAATTTAACTACGATATTATTATCTGCAGTTGTAATGTCAATATCAACAATATGATCTTTAGGTCTTGAAAGTATATAAACGTCTCTGAAAATACCGTTAAAACGGAAGAAATCCTGATCTTCAAGATAACTGGTGCATGCCCATTTATGAACAACAACACGAACAGTGTTTGTACCCTTTACAACAAAATCGGTTATATCAAATTCAGACTGAAGATGATTACCTGTAGTAAAGCCAACGTATTTACCGTTTATGTAGAGAACGCCTACAGAAGAAACGCCTTCAAAAACAAAATACGTCTTATTGTCAACGTTATCTATCTCAAACTCACGTTCGTAAACACCGCAAGGATTGTCATCGGGTACGTAAGGAACGTCAACGGGAAACGGGAAATTAACGTTTGTGTAGTTCGGATTTTCATAGCCTCTTGCCTGCCAGCAGGAAGGAACGTCTATCTCGTCCCACGAAGTTATATTATCTTCTAAATCTACATCTTTTGAATAATAGCGAAAACGCCATGTACCGTTAAGAAGCAAATATCCGCCTTTATTTTCGGGAATATAATAACTTCTCTGGGGTAAACGGTTTTCACTTGTTTTTAAAGGATTTTCATAAAATCTCATAAAACCATCCTCCTAAGGTTATTTGTTTATAGAATATCATAAAAAAAATAATATAACAATGCTTTTTTTAAAAAAATACATCTTCATTTAATAAATGAAGATGTATCATTAAAAAGTAACAGAAGCACCGTTTGTTATATTATCGGAAGATGAATAATCAATGTAGCAACCGCTAACGGATGTAATTTCGATCGTTGCAACAGAAGACGTAATAACGTCAAATTGCAACACATCATCTTTACAGAGCTGGGATGTGTAATAAACTTTATTTCCATTATTCGCAATAATAGAAATTTTACAAAACATTGTGTCAATATCCGAATCAGAGGAGAGCTTGACCGAATACTCAGATCCGGGCCGTATCACATATCCGCCAAGTTTACTTTCGGTTAGTGCCGTCGATTCAGTTTTGTCATATATTTCAACATTAACTAATGCTCTAACGAGCTCATCGTCGCAATAACCAACCTGTTTATAAAAAAGTGAAGCAGAAGAATAAGCAAGACAAAATAAGCACAAGAAAATTACCGATACATAAATTGATAGCGTACAATAAAACGATTTTTCAGTCAGCTTATGATCATTAGAAAAATTAACATATTCACTTAAAATGTTTATAAATTTTTTCAATAATCCTTACCTTCATAAAAATACCCAAGAGCAGAAAACTGCTCTTGGGTATAGATTTAAGAAATAGTTCCTTTTTGCGATGCAAGTACAGATATGCCAAGTTCTACCATGGGGGGATCATCATCTCTGTAATTTGCTTCATTACCTACCTCTTCGGGCATGTAAACAACAAGAGCAACGTAACGCGCGCTATCTCTGGTATCGTTTGCTTCAATCGCATCGAGATGTGAATAATTATTTAAAGATAGTTCGG
>JAZPZR010000057.1:0-16062 GCA_045544795.1 Eubacteriales bacterium | reverse complement strand
CTGCAATCTTTTTATAGGTCTCCTCAGTCTGCTCGGCACCTGTAAGGTCGTCAAGCTGTTTTTGTATATTTTCAAGCGCGCGTGTGTGCTTTATCGTTTCATTCTGCGCCACGTTTTCAAGAGATGCACCACTGCACGCTTCGTCAATAAGATCGATCGCCTTATCAGGCAAAAAGCGGTCTGTAATATAACGTTCAGACATCATTGCCGCCTGAACAAGAAGAGCGTCTGATATTTTTACGTTATGATAAAGCTCGTATTTGGGACGTATGCCCTTGAGTATCTCAACAGTATCTTCAATAGTCGGCTCGTCCACCATGACAGGCTGAAATCTTCTTTCCAGAGCAGCATCTTTTTCTATATATTTACGGTACTCTGAAAGCGTGGTTGCGCCTATGACCTGTATCTCACCGCGTGAAAGCGCGGGCTTTAAGATGTTTGCGGCATTCATCGTACCCTCGCTGTCACCTGTGCCGACAAGATTGTGAACCTCGTCAATTACGAGTATGATATTACCGAGTGCCATAACCTCCGCAATAAGACCCTTTATGCGCGATTCAAACTGACCGCGGAACTGCGTACCTGCAACAAGAGCGGTAAGGTCGAGAAGATATACCTCTTTATCAAGAAGCTTTGCAGGCACCTGCTCAGATGCGATTTTTTGCGCGAGCGCCTCTGCAATTGCCGTTTTACCTACACCCGGCTCGCCTATAAGAACAGGATTGTTTTTTGTACGTCTGTTAAGAATACGGATAAGACGTGTAAGCTCGACCTCTCTGCCTATAACGGGGTCAAGCTTATCCTCACGCGCATTGCGGGTAAGGTTTACACCGTACTGCTCTAAAAACTTATGCTTTTTATCAGGCTTTTGCTTTTTGGAATTACTTTTTTTATCCTTTGCATCGGCTCCGCTATCCGACGTATTCGGCTGAACGTTCATAATATTACCGAAAAAGGGCGGAAAGCTGGGCGCTGTCTGTGAATCCATCTCATCAGGAGAGATATCCATACCCTCCATCATTGCATCGAATTCATCCGACATATTGTCAAAATCCTCATCGGATATGCCCATATTTTTTATTATCTGGTCAACCTGATGTATGCCAAGTTCTCTTGCACATTTAAGGCAATAGCCCTCGTTGACCGTCTTTCCATCTTCAAATTTTGAAACGAATACTACTGCCATTCGTTTATTGCATTTTACGCAAACCATTATTTTTTCTCCTTGGATTTTTGCAAATTCTCTTTTACTCTTATATACATCTTAATATAGTCAAAAAACGCTATAGCCGTAAAAATAAGGCTGACAGTCATTATCGCTGTCGCTCTCGATTTTGAAAGCACCGTTTCTTCTGTAAGAAGCACCGCAGTAACGCACAAAAACAGTATTACCGTTGCGATCTTACCCGACCATTTTGACTGAACTACAAATTTCTCTTTTAAAAGATTAAGTCCGCCCACAATAAGAACGATCTCTTTAAAAGCAAACAGCGCGAGTATCCACATTGATATTCTGTTATCGTTGGCAAGACACCATACGACAGACAACTGCATCAGTTTGTCGGCAACGGGGTCTGCAAGCTTGCCGAAATCCGTCACCTTATTATATTTTCTTGCTATCCAACCATCAAGTATATCGGTAAGTGACGCACCGACAAAAATTGACGCTGTTATTATTCTGTCTGTCAGCGAGCTGTCACCGTTTTTATAGCAGTAAACAAAAACAGGGACCAGAAACAGACGAACTATTGTTAAAGCATTAGGTATATTCATGATACTCTCCGTATTTTAATTTATTGCAGACGTTATCGGATTAAAGTCCTCTATGGTTTTAAGGATATATGTACTCTCCACCGTCTTTTTTGAAAAGATATTGTTGCTGTCGGGGTCTACGCTCTTTGAAACTGCGCCAAAGAGAGTTGCGATAACAAACGCGATAAGAATACCGCGCAAAATACCGAAAACAAGACCGCCGAATGCATTCAGCTTTTTACCGACAGGGAGAAGCGAGAAAACGGCTGTAAGCAGTTTTGTCACGATCCAAAGTGCGATAAAGAAAATAAAGAACAGACCGACAAGAGCAACCACTCTGCTTATGGTGATACTGATAGGTGCGGCAATATCATTTATGATTTTATCAAGATCCACCCCCGACTGTACGTTTTTTATGACCTGATCGGAGCTTATACCCGCCATATCAAGAATGGATTTAAGGCTTTGAGGCATCTGCTCAAGCTTTGCTCTGAATTCATCGGCGTTTACCGTTATCTGCTCATAGCGTTCGCCGACAACAGATGCATCCACAGCCTTTACTATAGAAGTCTTTACGGCAGGGTTTACGTAGTTTGTATCAATAAATCCCGAAACCGCGCCGCATAGATTGACAGCAAGCACAATTGCAATAACTGTTCCCAAAAGGCTGAACAGCGTCCCTATAAGTCCTTTTTTATATGCAAAATATGCGCTGAGTGCAATTATCGCAACAATTATGACATCAATAATTATGCTCATACTCTAACCCTTTCGATTCATTTTATTATAAACCGCGCGTGCGGCGCCGACTGTTACTAATGAATTTTTATCAGAAAACAGAACGGTGCTTCCGTCATCGGTGTTTTCAAGTTGTGAAATAAGTTTTCCGTTTACGTCATAAAGGTAGACGGTATCTGTTGTTAAAACCGCAAGTCTGTCGCCCAGCTGGTCAACAGATATTACAGCACGGTCAAACTGTGTATCTGAAATCTGCTTGCCGTTACTGTCAAATACCGTTACAAACGAGTATCCGCTCTGGCTTGCAGAGGTTACTACAACGTTATACTTGCCGTTACCGAAATGATAGTTCTGAAGAATATCGTCACCGAATTCATAACGGTATTTTTCCTTACCTTTACTGTTCAGCACTGACACGCCCCACTCAAAAAGAAGTGATGCCGTGCCGTCGTTTTTTATTTTAACGTCAACTGCTACAGAGCCGTCGTAATCAACGCTCCATACAGGCTCTTTTTTATCAAGTCTGTAGCAATTCGCCTGCGGAATCACGTCCGCATCCTTTGCATAAAGCGAAGAGAGAATAATGTATTTGTTATCGGGTGAAATATCCGCCGTAACTATATAGCGGTTAAGACTGTTGATCTTATAAATTTCTTTGAAAGAGGAATCGAACACGATGCAGTGGTTTTTATACGACTCACTCTCTGTCACAACTACAAGATAACCGTTTGCGTTCATACTAACGTCAACAATATTATCATCAAAGCTGTAATCAAACAGTACCGTAAAAGAATCACACACCATAAGGCGTCTGCCGCCGCGGTCAAAAACGCAGACGTAACGCGAGCCCGACAGTATCTGCGGTGAGTTCATTCCCGTAAGAACACTCTGAAACTGTGTGCCGATATTATCCATTATGACAAGATTATCATCAGTTACGCGTGCAATACCGTCTTTATAAGTCTTTACCTTTCCTGTCGAATTATAATCAAAATCAATAACCGCAGAATCGACTTCGGAGTTAGTTGAAACACCCAGGTCTATTTTTGCCGCAAGACGTTTGAAATTATCCGCGCTCAGTTTGTCTTTATTCGCAAATAAAAGCACAACTGCGGTAACCACCATGATCAAAAGCAACAGCACACGTGTGAATTTTATACCCGATTTTAAACGGCGGGTACGTTCAGGCAGTTGCTCCTGCTCTTCAAATTCCTCATAATTGTTTTCCGACATGCTCGCTCACCTCCTTCAAATCATAAAAGACGCGGTTGAGGTACAGTCCTTCAGAAGGCGCTGTACGGCCTGCGGCATCTCTGCTTTTTGCCGCAATTATTTTATCTATATCCGAGGGGGTAAATTTTCCCTCGCTCACCGCTATCAGTGTACCTACTATTATACGCACCATTTTGTACAAAAAACCGTCTCCGCAGATCGAGATCTGCACGTAACCTTTTTTCTGCTCTGCACGGCAGTCGAAAACCGTGCGGGTAGTATCAATTATTTTAGAGCCCTTTGCCATAAAAGAGCAAAAGTCATATTTTCCGATAAAATGTTTCGCAGCCGAGTTCATAAGTTCAACGTCGGGCTCACCACGGTAATGCCATGCAAGACCGTTTAAAAACGGATCTCTCGCGCGTCCGCCGTAAAGCTTATACACATACTCCTTTGCAACCGCGCTGTAGCGTGGATGAAATTCCTCATCCACTTCAATACAGTCACAAACGCCCATATCATCGGGAAGCACGTGATTTAGTGAAGCAATAACCTTAAACGGAGTTGTTTCACAGGGCGGAGTAAAACAAAAACGGTAGCCATTTGCATGCACTCCGCTGTCCGTACGGCTGCAGCCTGTGACGTCAACCCGTGTTCCGTACAGCTTTTCTATCGCGTCCTGCACGGCAGTCTGTACACTTGTTCCGTTTTGCTGAACCTGCCAGCCGACATAGTTTGTTCCCCTGTATTTTAATGTAACAAGTAATCTTTTCATAGCAAAATATTAAGTAAAATAACCGCAGCAAGAATCATGAGCGATACTGCAGATGCAATAAAGTCGCGAAGAGCGGGACTGTACTGCTTATACCGTGTCCTGCCGTCACCGCCGTGATAGCAGCGGCATTCCATCGCGTCTGCAAGCTCCTCAGCACGTCTGAATGCCGAAACGATAAGCGGTATCATTATCGGCACAAGCGCTTTTGCACGGCGCACGATATTACCCGTTTCAAAATCTGCACCCCTCGCCTTTTGCGCATTGATTATTTTTTCCGTTTCATCAACAAGAGTCGGAATAAAGCGAAGCGCAATCGTCATCATCATCGCAAACTCATGAACAGGAACCTTGAGTTTTTTAAGCGGTGACAAAAGGCGCTCAATTGCATCTGTAAGCATAACCGGGCTTGTGGTATAGGTAAGAAAGGAAGTGACGGTTATAAGAAGAATAATGCGTATTGCCATAAAAGCCGCATTTTCAAGGCCGCCCCATTTAAGCCACGACAGCCATGATACCGAGGGAAATACCGCAGGACCGTCACCGTAAAAAATATTAAATACCGCAGTAAACACAATTACAAACATAAGCGGTTTTATACTTTTAAAAAGAACCGACGGTTTTATTCTGGAAACAGCGGTGATATACACCACAACAAGCGCGATCAGCCCGAAGCCTGCAAAATTATCCACAACAAAAAGGGTTGATGCAAGCAATACTGTAAGAATCAGCTTAAATCTCGGATCAAGACGGTGGATAACGGAATTTCCCGGAAAGAACTGACCTATGGTAATATCCTTTATCATTTGCCCTCACCGCCTTTTACCGCACGCAGTATCTCACGCTCCGCATCGTCAACGGTATAGATGTTTTTTGAGACGTTATAGCCAAGCTTATTAAGCGAAATAAACACCTTTGTTATCTGCGGGATGTCAAGACCTATCTGTTCAAGACGCTCAGCCTGCTCAAACACCTCAGGAACGGATGCGTGCATCATACAGCTGCCTCTGTTCATTACGATTATACTGTTTGCATTACCCGCAATATCTTCCATGGAATGTGATACAAGAAGAACCGTACATCCCGTTTCTTCATGGTATTCTTTTATTTTTGCAAGTATTTCATCCCTGCCCCTCGGATCAAGACCCGCAGCAGGCTCATCAAGTATAAGAACCTTAGGCGAAAGCGCCATAACACCCGCAATTGCGACACGGCGCTTTTGTCCGCCTGAAAGTTCAAAAGGCGAACGGCTGAGGTATTTATCCGAAAGACCGACAAATTCAAGCGACTGTCTTACCCGCTTGTCGATCTCCCCTTCATCAAGTCCCATGTTTTTGGGGCCGAAGGCAATATCTTTATATACGGTCTCCTCAAAAAGCTGATACTCGGGATACTGAAATACAAGACCAACTTTAAAACGGGTGGCGATACGCTTTTTCTTATCGTCCTGCCACAGATCCTCACCGTCAACGATGACTTTGCCCGACGTGGGTTTAAGTATCGCGTTGAAATGAGATATAAGCGTGCTCTTACCCGAACCTGTATGACCGATAAGTCCTACGTAGTCACCGCGCTTTATATTGATATTTATATTATCAAGCGCAACCTTTTCAAAAGGTGTGCCGCTTCCGTATATGTGAGTTAAATTTTCAGTAGTAATTATCAATTATCTTTCTCCAGAAGCTGCGAGAGAATTTTCACGCAGTCATTTTCGTTAAGAACCGATATCGGAACCTTTATATCGTGTGCACGGAGCTTATACATAAGCTCCGCCGCCTGCGGTACGTCAAGGCTGACACTGTGCAACAGTCCTACGTTCTGAAAAACGTATTCGGGTGTACCGTCCACAAGCACAGAACCTTCGTCCATAACGATCACACGGTCGGCAAGCACCGCCTCATCCATATAGTGAGTTATAAGCACGACAGTTACGTTATTTTCATCGCGAAGGCGCTTTATCGTAGCCATAACCTCTTTTCTGCCCTTCGGGTCGAGCATAGCGGTCGGCTCATCCATAATTATACATCGCGGTTTCATTGCAATAATGCCCGCTATCGCAACACGCTGTTTTTGTCCGCCCGAAAGACGATGCGGTGCATGGTATTTATATTCACCCATACCGACAGCATCAAGTGCCTCATCAACACGGCGCACCATTTCATCGTGCGGAACACCTAAATTTTCAAGAGCAAACGCAACGTCCTCGTCAACTACGGTTGCTATCAGCTGATTATCGGGATTCTGAAACACCATACCGACGTTTTTGCGTATTTCTATAAGCTTACTCTCGTCCGCGGTATCCATCCCGCAGGCATAAACCGTACCGCCTGAAGGAAGATGTATACCGTTAAAATGCTTTGCAAGCGTGCTTTTACCGCTTCAGTTATGACCGAGCACTGCAGTAAAGCTGCCCGCCTCTATTTCGAGATCGACACCCTTTAAAACAAGCGGTGACTCTTTATCATAGCTGAAGGTAAGATCTTTTACTTCAAGTATCGCACTCATTCTGAATACCACCTCGCAACAGAGCCTGACGGGAATTCACGTCCCGTTTCTGTTTTAAAGCCTATTTCATCACTCTCAAACTCACCGCCGTAGCGCTTGTCGATGCTTACGCGAAGCAGGTATTCCATTACCGACGCGCTAAGACCTGTTGAATAGGAATTGAGAATAAAGAAAAGAGGTTTATCGGAAAGAAGCTTTGTGCACTTTATTACAAAATCATAAAGCATATCCTCAAGCTGCCAGACTTCACCGCCGGGACCTCTGCCGTATGAGGGCGGGTCCATGACAATACCGTCGTAGGTATTGCCGCGGCGTATCTCCCGCTCGACAAATTTTATACAGTCGTCAACGATATAGCGCACCGGCTTTTCGCGAAGACCGCATGAGACGGCATTATCCTTTGCAAGCTGAACAATACCCTTTGACGCATCAACGTGACATACAGATGCACCCGCCGCAGCGCATGCCATTGTAGCAGCGCCTGTATAACCAAACAGATTGAGCACCTTTATCTCTCTGCCTGCGTTTTTGATTTTATCGTACATAAAGTCCCAGTTGACTGCCTGCTCGGGAAAAATACCCGTATGTTTGAAATTCATGGGACGGAGATTGAAGGTAAGGCTTTTGTATTTTATCTGCCATGCATCAGGAAGATCAAAAATCTCCCAACTGCCGCCGCCCGATTTTGAACGGTGATAGTGCGCGTTTGCTTTTTTCCAACGCGGGTCGGTGCGCTGTGTATTCCATATAGCCTGCGGGTCGGGACGGATGAGGATATAATCTCCCCATTTTTCAAGTCTTTCTCCGTTTGACGTATCAATTAGTTTATAATCTTTCCAATTATCTGCTGTAAACATTATTCCACCTCAAGTGTCATCTGCTCAGAATCGTTATACGCAAAGCCAAGATGCTTATACGCGTTGACAGTCGCCGTTCTTCCGCGGGGAGTGCGCGCAATAAAGCCCATCTGCAAAAGATACGGCTCATAAACGTCCTCAAGCGTCACAGCCTCCTCACCGATGGTTGCGGCAAGCGTTTCAAGACCGACAGGACCGCCGCCGAAGTTTTTAATAATGCTTGTAAGCATAAGTCTGTCAATATTGTCAAGCCCGAACTCGTCAATTTCAAGTGCGGCAAGCGCTGTTTTTGCAATCTCCCTCGTTATAACGCCCTCACCCTTTACCTGCGCAAAATCACGTACGCGCTTGAGCATACGGTTTACAATACGCGGGGTGCCGCGCGAGCGCTTTGCTATCTCATACGCGCCGTCACGCTCAATCGGAATACCGAGTATATCCGCAGAGCGCGTGGCAATATCGCAAAGCTCGTCGGGACTGTAAAGTTCAAGACGAAGCAGTACGCCGAAGCGGTCGCGAAGAGGCGACGATATCTGTCCTGCACGCGTGGTGGCGCCGATAAGCGTAAATTTGGGAAGGTCGATACGTATACTGCGGGCAGATGGACCCTTACCGATGATTATATCGACCGCATAGTCCTCCATAGCAGGATAAAGTATTTCCTCGACGTGACGCGAAAGACGGTGTATCTCGTCAATAAACAAAACGTCACCCGGCTGAAGATTTGTGATTATAGCGGCAAGGTCGCCCGCTTTTTCGATCGCGGGTCCTGACGTGATACGGATATTTACGCCCATTTCCGACGCAATAATGCCCGCAAGTGTTGTTTTACCAAGTCCCGGAGGTCCGTAGAGAAGACAGTGGTCAAGGCTCTCCCCTCTGCTTTTTGCCGCCTCGATAAATATACCGAGATTTTCCTTTGCCTTTGTCTGACCGATATAATCAACAATACGGCGGGGTCTTAACGATTCTTCTATATCGTTGTCAGCACCCGTAAAGGTGGAGGTGACAACGCGTTCATCAAATTCTGATTCTATCATGTATTATCCTCACATCATTTCTTTTAAAGCAACTCTGATTATATCTTCAACAGACATATCCGATATATCCATACCCGATACCGCCCGCTTTGCCTCATGCTGTGTATAGCCCAGAGTCATAAGCGCATCAATAGCCTCAATAGTTTTGGAAGCATCACCCTGCTTTGTGACAGTCTGTTTTACGGGAACTGATGCAATTGCACCGAGCTTATCCTTGAGTTCAAGAACGATACGCTGTGCAACCTTGGGTCCGACACCTTGCGCGCGTGTGATGGTTGCAGTATCTCCCGTTGCGACTGCCGCCGCAAGTTCTGACGGAACAATGCCTGAAAGCACGGCAAGCGCAACCTTGGGTCCGACACCCGAAACACCGAGCAAAAGTCTGAAGCAGTCACGCTCATCCGAATCTGCAAATCCGTAGAGGTCCATACTGTCCTCGCGCACAGCCATGTGTATAAAAACAAGCGCGGTTTCACCGACGGGAGCGACAGCGGATATACCGTGCCTTGTCATCTGCACGTTAAAGCCCACTCCGCCGCAGGTGATTATAACGCGGTCGTTAAGTTTTTCGGTAACGGTACCGTTAAGCGAATATATCATAAAATCCTCCTACATAAGTCCGAGTAAATGTGAGCGCGATGCATGTGCGTGGCATATTGCAAGCGCAAGCGCATCCGCCGCATCGTCAGGCCGCGGTATTTTTTCAAGACCGAGAAGCGATTTTGTCATAAGCATGACCTGCATCTTCTCCGCCCTGCCGTAGCCGACAACACTCTGCTTTACCTGAAGCGGTGTATATTCAAAAAACGGAACGCCGCGCTTTTGTACTGCAAGAAGGATAACCCCTCTTGCGTGCGCAACCGCAATACCCGTTTTAAGATTTGTATTAAAAAACAGCTCTTCTACCGAAACGGCATCAGGCTTGAATTTATCAATAAGCTCGGTGATCCCCTCAAATATCATCTCAAGACGGCGGGGAAAGGGCAGATTTGCAGGAGAGGTCACCGCACCGTAATCCACCGTGCGAAAGCCTTTTCCGTTATATTCAATAACACCGTAGCCAACCGTTGCGTAGCCGGGGTCGATACCGAGAATTACCATTTTACACCTACCACTCCATTTTGAATTACCATTATATCACAGTATTATTAATAAATAAATAGTTTTTTATAAATAATTTATTGACTGACAACATTTTTCGATGTATGATATTATAGAATTAATATACATGGAAGGTGCAGATTTTGGAGAAAATTATCGAAGCAGCAAAAAGAGCAGGTGACATTATCGTAAATGCTCACTGCAGTGAAAACGATATCGGCGTAAAGCCGGGGGACGCAAACTTTGTAACATACTTTGACATAGAAGTTCAGCAGTTTTTGAAAAAAGAGCTTCTGACACTCTATCCTACCGCAAAATTTATAGGCGAAGAAAGCGGTGAGGACGGGTTTGAGGGCGGTGAGCTTATAATCGTTGTAGACCCGATAGACGGTACTACAAATTTTATAAGAAACACCAATCACAGCAGTGTGTCAATAGGAATACTTAAAAACAAAGAGCCGTATATGGCGGTGGTATACGATCCGTTTATGGACGAGCTGTTTACCGCCAAAAAAGGATGCGGCGCCTATCTTAACGGAAAAAGAATACACGTCTCGCAAAACGGTCTTAAAAACTCGCTTGTCGGCTTTGGAACCTGTCCGTATTATACGGATCTTCGCAAAAAAACGCTTGACCTTGTGAAAGCTTTACTCGACGACTGCGGTGACGTAAGACGGCAGGGGTCAGCCGCACTCGACCTTTGCTACGTAGCAGCGGGAAGGTTTGATATTTTCTTTGAATACAAGCTCTCATTATGGGATTATTGTGCAGGCGGGCTTATCGTAACAGAGGCGGGAGGTATCGTAAGAGGCGAAAACAAAAAGGAACTGTCCTACAACGGTCCTTCGGCAATATTCGCGGCAAACCCGAAAATATACGATGAATTTTACCAAAAATATGATTTTTAAGGAAATGGCATGAAAAGAAAACAGGCAGAAAAATACTTTAACAGGATATACGATGCAACATTTGAAGATGCCGTGGCTTTTATAGCCGCAAAAACAGGAAACACAGGTATCGTTACAACGGTTTTAGAGGATACGTACAAGTCACTTTTTTACTATATCTTAAAGCAAAAGGAGCTTGACGAGCAAACAGTCATGGAAAAGTTCGCAGGACTTTTAAAGAGTTCAACGAATGAGTTTCGGGCGCCCGATGCGGAGTGTGATGATTATATTTCCACAGAGGAGGAAATCACAGCACTTGAAAGCGTCGACGTTGCCATGTCTGAGCAGGAGGCAACAGACGACCTGTACGTTAAAAAGGCACACTCTTACGTTTTACAGCGTTCTTCACTTGAAAGACGTGTATTTATTCTGTATTTCTATGAAAACCGTTCGGCTGAAGAGATCTCAAAATTGCTGTCGGTGCCCATAGAAAACGTATACGGATATCTCAAAAAGACATCGGAAGATATACAAAACAACTTTTTATCAAAGTACATTTCAAGGTGAGGAATATATGAAATTTTCACGATTTACACAGCTTATGCGTCTCAATTCAAGACCTGACAAAGAGCAGATACGCAAAGACGTTTTAAAAAGCTGTAAACCAAAATGGATAAAGCCGACAGCAGTAATAACATCAATTGTGCTTACAGCGGGTATAATTGGTGCGGGCGGTTTATTTCTTTATGAAAACGCACCGCGCGGAAAAGACAATCATCTGCCAGAGGAATTAAAGCCGCTCAGCACGGTTTGCGCAGTCACGGCAGAGGGCAATCAGGATTCTCTTCCCACAGACAGTGTGTTTGAAATAACGACGCAAAAAGCCACGGATATCAACAATCTTAAAAACAGTCTTAAAGTATATCCGGATTGTGACTACACACTCAAAAAGACGTCGGGCAATACTTTTGATCTAACCTTTGACAGAGGAATGAAGGAGAATACTCTGTACAGGATATCGTCAACTGTTGACGGCAAGGAACTATACAGTTGGGCATTCCAGACCGAAACCGAGTTTAAAATAACCGACCACAGCCGCAGCACCGAAGAAAACTCTTCTTTGTTATGGGTTGAGTTTTCGCACAGCGACGTACAGAATCTTGAGCAGTACTTTTCAATAACTCCCGCAATATCGGGTACTTTTGAAAAGTATGCAAACAGATGGATATTTATCCCCTCCTCTGAATTTGCAGAGGGTACGGTATACACCGTTTCAATATCGGGTGACGTTATAACAGACTCGGGTGAAGTTTTGGGAGAAGATTATATCTTCAACTTTGTTTCAAGAGGACAGAAATGGTGCGATTTTTACTATAAAGATGCAGATCTTAAATGCGACACCTTTACAACGTCGCAAAACCCCGCAGGAAAAATAAGCTACAGCGGTATAAACGTTGCAAAAATCGGCGTTGACGTATACAGCATACCGACTGCAGAGGAATTTATTAACATTCACAAAATGTATGTAAAGGACGGCAACACGTCAGATGCAGTAATTCACGCGCTTGCACAGCCGATGCTTTCCTTTGAAACGGAAACGCTGAATTTTGAAAATGACAGCTACGCATACTTCGGTTATCCGCAAAGACTCACGGCGGGCCGATATATATCGGTTATAACGGTTGACGGATACCGCACCTTCCACTTTTTCCAGATAAACGATACGGCAGTTTATCCTGTAAGTTCAGGCGGAGATACTGCGATATGGGTAACAGACAGTGCATCGGGCAGACTTCTTTCAGGCATTCCCGTCACGTCAGATGGCGGAGCATCGGTCAACACAGACAGCAGCGGTATTGCAAACATAAAAGGACAGAGTGCAGTCGGAACAGCCTATTACGTCATCGGCAGTTCAACACCGTACGTCTGTATGGCAAAGCTTAACGAAAAGGACGTAAAAGCTGAGCTTACAGATAAATACAACCCCTATATACTCACTGACAGCACAAGCTATAATGCGAAAGATACTGTAAAGATAAAAGGCTTTACAGATATAAGCAACGCCTCACCCGAAAGTGTTGAGCTATACTGCAGTTTTGACGGCAAGATAATAGCTGCCGACGTTGACAAAAACGGCTTGATAGCTGAAGAAATCACACTTCCCGACAAGTCCTTGGAAACGGGATATATTGACCTTGTTATTGACGGGATCACCGTCGACACGGTATTTTTAAAGCTTAATAAAGATACGCGCGAGGTATACAACGTCACCGTCACGACCGACAAGCCGAGCTACGTTGCAGGAGAAACGGTTGAATACACGTTTTATGCAGAGCTTGCGGATAAAACCCCTGCAGATAACGTTGCAATCGTATCCGCAGACACCGTAATCGTGACAAACAGCAGAGGCATTGCCACCTTCAGCGAGCAGGTTATAAATGCAGGCGAAATCAGCCGTGAGTTTACCGTCAATCAGCCTGACAGGCAGACACAGATATACGCAGATTACACCGTTCATCCAAGCGGCTATTTTATAAAAGAAGTAAAAGACACAAACACAGCGCTTACGCTTGTGGCAGGCTTTGCAGACGGTTTTGACGACGAAACCGAAACAGAGGTAACGCTGGAATTGCACAGAATATATTATCAGAGCAGTGATAACACAGCGTATTTCAATCCCGTTACCATGCAAAAAGAGTACACAATGCGTGCTTATGCGGTCGACGAGGTAGTGAGCACAAAACAGGTAAGCTATGATATGCGCACACCCATCCCCTACACTATCCCTGCGGATAACAACACCTATTACATGCGCATTACCTGGGGACCGAGTGTTTATTACCATCTTATTTCAAACAGAGAAGATACCGTAATTGACAGCGAAAACAGATATACGTTTGTTTCACGCAACGAGATTTCAAAAGGTGATACCCTGAACGTATCTGTTTTACCTTATGATAACGAAGAGATCTTATCGGGTAAGGTTATGGTATGCGCGCTTACAGACGGTATTTCTCAGACGATTTGCAGTGACATGTCGTCAATAAGCTTTGAATTTACCGATAAAACAGTTCTTGCAGGCGCATATTTTGACGGGAAGGTAATTTATCCTATCGACAGTAAAACGGTGCTTGAAAGAAACGAGACGCTTGATATAGCGCTTGAGACAGAAAAGGAAAACTATCTGCCTGCAGACACGGTAAACGGAAGCATCACCGTTACAAAAGACGGTATTGCGCAGGAAAGCTTTGTCAACATAAAAGTAACAGATAACGAAGAATGTATATTTTTTGAAACAGTTGCTACCGATATTGCAGGAAAAGCGGATTTTTCAGTCACACTCCCCGACAGAATCGGAGATTATACCGTTACCGTAACCGGCATTGCCAACGGTATTGAAGGACATGCTACGGAAAAGATATCCGCATCAAAGGATTATTATATCACTCCGTTTATTGAAAAAAATATTTCTGCAAACGACGATGCTTCTTTTGCTTTCAGAGTGACGGCAGAACCCACCTCTGAACACTGCAGTTACAGCATTTCGTTATTTAAAGACGGAATACAGCTTAAAACGCTTGAAGGTACAGCTGACTACGATCAGGTCAAAAACGAAAGCTTCGGTAAGCTTGAAGCAGGTCATTACACCGTAACAATTTCAAGCGGTGACGGAATGGGACAGGACAGCGTAAGCTGTGAATTTGACGTAACCGAGCCGATAATAACAGACGCTTCGAGAACAACCAGTTCAAACATAAGCGGAATATCGGGAGATATCCGTGTTCACTTATATGATGCGGAAACCGAACTGTATTTTTCAGTCACGGATAAAATGCTGGCGCTTTGCGATTCGGCACCCGCAAGCATATTTGCAAGAATTGATGCTCTTCAGAAAATGGGAATTGAAAAGCCGTTTGATCTTTCGGGCTTTTTCACGGGCGAAGGACTTAAATACGCAGACGGCAGTTATGCAACCGCCGACGATGCGGCGATTATAAGCACGGTTATAAATGATAAATACGATACCTCTGCAATACTTCCCTATTTTGACGGAATTGAAGCAGGATTTCCCGACACATCTTCACTTATAAACGTTTATCTTATAAAGGCGGCAAACCGTGAGCCTGTACTTGATGAATTAAACATTATATACAAGCAGGCGGATACACTAGAGGACAGCAGCCTTCTCCGTCTTGCGCTTGCATACACCTACGCGGGTGACAGCGCAAAAGCATGGGATATCATAGACGGTATTTCGCCCAAGATACGCAGTGCAAACGGTACTGCAACATATGCCGCAGACACACCTGTAGAAAGTGATTATCTCTCCTGTCTTAGCGCAATAGTAACATCAAAACTGTCACACACCTTTGCAAAAGAGCTTGTAAAGGGCGTTATGAACGGTGTCGACTGCGAGCTTCTCGGTCTTGCATATTACTGCTATACAGAGTACTATATACCGCATAACGACGGAAAAAACACGGTACTCTACAAAAAAGCAGACGGCAGTGAGGAGATACTCACCTACCGCCGTGCAATAGGACTTACGCTTGATTTTTCAAACGAGGAATATAAAAAAGTAAGCTTTGAATCAAAAGAAGGCGACACGCTCATAATGCTATCGGGTGTTGCAGGCATACCTCATCAGTTTGACAACGCGTCGGTAATATCTGCAAGCGTTTCGCAGACAGAGATAACTGACGGTGACAGATTTACAGTAACGCTTGATATTGACACGACTGTCACAGAGGTAAAATCGCCCTACGGCGTGTTTAAGCTTCCGCACGGAATAAAACTCATTGACAGTAAAATTGTCAGCGGTGAAGGCAAAATCCTTGGTAACGGAAGCAATATTGAGATTTATTACAGCGGTGATATAGTTACGGC
This sequence comes from Eubacteriales bacterium, assembly GCA_045544795.1. Classification (GTDB taxonomy): domain Bacteria; phylum Bacillota; class Clostridia; order Oscillospirales; family QAKW01; genus RGIG9041. The sequence goes on along the minus strand of JAZPZR010000057.1, from coordinate 311 downwards.
ACAGCTGACATGCTATGCCGCGATTGAAGGTGAATATACAATTCAGGCACCGATACTTATTGACGTGTCAGGTGAAAAATATATGAGCGGAACAGATACGACAGTCTCTGTAAAATAAAAAGACCCTTTCGGGTCTTTTTATTCAGAGTGTCAAAAAACCATTCTTTTAATTTGACACTCTGATGTGACTTTCAAAAAAGAGTGCAGATTTCGTGAACTCGACCCGAAGTCCATGGTGTCGTAAAGAATAAGATACTCCGCTTTTACTGTTCGCAAAAGCTTCGTTTATATTCTTACTCCACCTTTTCCAC
>JAZPZR010000056.1:0-11513 GCA_045544795.1 Eubacteriales bacterium | reverse complement strand
CTGTTTGGGCATTAGAAGCCGAAGAGGAAATAGCACCCGTGTTATAACAGTCGGTTACTGTGCTGTCGATACTACTTCCCGTAATGCCACCTGTTAGGGCATTATTACCCGAAGAGGAAATAGCACCCGTGTTATAGCAGTTACTTACTGTGCCGTTTCCACTACCTGCCGTAATGCCACCTGCAGCGCCAGTGGAATATGAAGACGAGGCAGAAACAGCACCCGTGTTATAACAGTTAGTTATTGTGCTTTCGTCGTTGTCTCCCACAATGCCGCCTGCAACGGCAGAGTATAATGCATCGACAGAAATAGCACCTGTGTTATAGCAGTTAATTATTGTGCTGATGTTGTAGTTATTTCCCGCAATGCCACCTGCATAGGCATTGGAATAATAAGCCTCCCCCTCGACAGAAACTGCACCCGTGTTATAGCAATTACTTATCGTACCGGAGTAATTGTATCCCACAATACCACCTGCGTAGTAATCTGACCATTCATCTGAGGTCTTAGTTAAAATAGTGCTATCTGTCATACCAAGCTTTTTAATTGTGCCACCGTATACATAGCCAAAAAGACCTACATAATATGAGTGTATATTTACATACAGATTTTTAATAACGTATCCGTTACCGTCAAATGTTCCTTTGAATGGATTGTTATCATCATAGCCGATAGGTTCAAAGCCCTGACCATCGTTATAAAAATCGCCACCTTCCGCAAAGTCAGCGTCGGTAAATTCGATATCACACGTCATTTTGAAATGTGCATCAAGATAATTACGCACGTTGTTCAGGTGCGTTTTGTTTGAGATAAGGTAAGGGTCAGTCTCTGTACCGCTACCACCTGCAAATTCTGTTGTATTTGCAGCAAAAGTGACAGTCGGTAAAAATCCGAGTGCCATTACAAACACAAGCACAAAACATAAAATTCTTTTTTTCATTTGTCCTTCTCCTATATTTAAATTGTATTCATTTTTTGATATTAAATATTGAATACATACAAATAATAACATATCGAATACAATTAATGCAAGAGGAGATGATAAATTTATGGAAACATTTTTACCCAAAAAACAAGATAAAGAGGTTATTTCTATCCGTTTACCGTCAAAGCTATTGCAACAAGTAGACAAGGAAAGCGCAAAAGTCGATATAAGCAGAAATGAATTTATCAATCAGTGCATTGAATTCGCTTTAAAGCATATTGCAAAATAGGTCAGATAATAATTCCGCATATATATAAAGCTCAGGTCCGAAACACGCAGAAGAAGCAAAAACGCTTCTTCTTTTTTTGTGTAAATTGCGGTTTGTCGGAATGAAAAAGCCTCCCTTGCCTAAAGGGAGGGGGACCGAGCTTGCTCGGTGGAGGGATATAGTTTTTACGTAGAAACCCAAGTAAAAACATGATTTTTGCATCTTTGAATCCCTCAGTCTCGCATACGCTCGACAGCTCCCTTTACAAGGGAGCCTTCACCGATAAACCGCAATTTGAACGCACAAACAAAATGAATTGATGAAGGGCATCATGAACCACGCCTTGCTATGAATTTGTGCATAATATACAAAAAAAGAATTATTTTTTGGCATTAAAATCCGTTGACCATTTGACAAATCGGTGATAAACTATATAATAGCGAAAAATTGGTATTCTTCGATACCGTAATATAAGGAGATGACCGAAAATGAAGGTAAATTTTACCGAAACCGTACTTCGTGACGCCAATCAGTCACTTATTGCAACACGTCTTCCCTTTGCCAAATTTGCACCGGTTCTTGAAACGATGAACAAGGCAGGCTACTACTCTGTAGAGTGCTGGGGCGGTGCTACTTTTGACAGCTGTCTTCGCTTTTTAAACGAAGACCCGTGGGAAAGACTGCGTAACATCAGAAAGGCTATGCCCGACACAAAGCTTCAGATGCTTCTTCGCGGACAAAACCTGCTTGGCTACAAGCATTATCCCGACGACGTAGTAAAAAAATTCGTTGAGCTTTCAATTAAAAACGGCATTGACATTATCCGCATATTCGACGCGCTCAACGACGTACGCAACATTGAAGTTGCTGTCAAAGAAACAATAAAGCACGGTGCGCACGCATCGGGCACAATCTCATACACGACAAGCCCCGTGCACAACCTTGAAAGCAACGTCAGACTTGCAAAGGACATGGAAAACATGGGCGTCGCTTCTATCTGTATCAAGGATATGGCGGGTGTTATGTCACCGTCAGAGGCGTACGAGCTTGTAAAGGCACTCAAGGAAAACGTCAAGGTGCCGATAGTCGTGCATACCCATTCAACCGCAGGCCTTGCGTTTATGACCTACCTCAAGGCAGTTGAGGCGGGCGCTGACGTTATAGACACTGCAACCTCATGCTTTTCGGGCGGTACCTCACAGCCCGCAACAGAAACGCTTGCCTACGCACTCCGCGGTCTTGGCTACGAGGTAGACCTTGACGACAAGATTCTGGGCGAGGTGAACAGCTTCTTCGCGCCGATAAGAAATGAGTTTATCTCAAACGGCACGCTCGACCCGCTTGTCATGGCAACAGACACGGCATGTCTTGACTATAAAGTTCCCGGCGGTATGCTTTCAAACCTTGTTTCACAGCTTAAAATGCAGAATTCTATGGATAAATTTGACGAGGTGCTTGCAGAAGTACCGCGTGTACGCGCAGACCTGGGTTATCCCCCGCTTGTAACACCCATGAGCCAGATGGTAGGTGTTCAGGCAACGCAGAACGTACTGCTCGGCGAAAGATACAAGGCAATCGGTAAGGAAGTAAAGGCGTACGTGCGCGGTGAATACGGCAAAGCGCCCGCACCCATTGACGAGGCTATCGTTAAAAAGGTGCTCGGTGACGAAAGCCCCATAACACACCGTCCCGCTGACGACCTTGAGCCTGAGTTTGAAAAGACAAAGGCAATGCTCGGCGACACTGCAAAGTGTGACGAGGACGTACTCTCCTACATCGCATTCCCGCAGGTTGCGGAAAAGTTTTTTGCAGAGCGTAAAAAGCGTGAAGAGAACACCGTTGCCTACTCGCTTCGCCGCATTGATTAAGGAGGAAAGACAATGGACAGAATCAATCCTTCAATTGCAGATGTACTCCTTATCGCGCTTGTCGGCTTTATAACGGTCTTTATCGTTCTTGTTGTGCTGATGGGTATCATCACCCTTATATCATCAATGTTCAGTGACAACAAAAAGAAGGCACCCAAAAAAGCGGAGCCGATGCCTGAGAGCGCGCCTGCACCCGTAACGGAAGAAGCAGTCGACACCTACACGGGTGTCAAGCTTATCGGAGTTACCGACAAAGAGGCGGCGCTCCTTATGGCAATAGTTGCCGACGACCTTAAAAAGCCGCTTGACAACCTTAGATTCATTTCGATAAAAGAGGTAAAATAATATGAAATACGAAGTTATATTAAACGGTAAAAAGTTTGAAATAGAGGTTGAAGAGGGCAAGGCTGTCGTTTTGAACGAAAGCGCGTACACCCCCGCACCGCAGACAGCTCCCGCACCGCAGATGGCTGCCCCCGCTCCCGCAGCGGCTCCTGCGCCCGCAGGACAGGGCACTCCCGTAACCGCACCGCTTCCCGGCACGGTCCTTTCTGTCAAGGTATCTGCAGGTCAGACGGTAAAGGCGGGTGAAACGCTCGTTGTTATCGAGGCTATGAAGATGGAAAACGAGATCGCAGCGCCCGCAGCCGGCACGGTATCTTCCGTTGCCGTAACAAACGGTCAGTCTGTTGAAAGCGGTACTCCTCTTGTTTATCTTGCATAAGGGGGAGTAAAACTATGAACATAGTTATTGATGCCATACAGGGTATATGGGTAAGCTCAGGCTTTTCAAACATGACCTGGCAGAGCGCCGTCATGATAGTCCTTGCCTGCGTGCTTTTATACCTTGGTATTGTTAAAAAATTCCACCCGCTATTACTTGTAGGTATCGCGTTCGGTATGCTTCTTACAAACCTTCCCACACCCGAAGGCGCGACAGCAATTTACAATTCGGACCTGTGGACAAAATTTATGGATCCCGAAAACGCAGAATACTATCATTCATACGGCAAAATTCTTGCCGAGGGCGGTTTTCTCGACATTCTGTACATCGGTGTCAAGTCGGGTGTTTACCCCTCGCTCATTTTCATGGGTGTAGGCGCTATGACAGACTTCGGTCCCATGCTTTCTAACCCCAAGTCGTTTATTCTCGGCGCTGCGGCACAGTTCGGCGTATACTTTTCACTTATCATGGCGGTGCTTCTGGGCTTTACGGGTCCGCAGGCGGCAGCTATCAGTATTATCGGCGGTGCGGACGGCCCTACGGCGATATTCTTAACCTCAAAGCTTGCGCCTGAGCTTCTTGGCGCTATCGCGATCGCGGCGTACAGCTACATGGCACTTATCCCGCTTATCCAGCCCCCGCTTATGCGCCTTATCACAACAAAGAAAGAGCGCGAGATCAAAATGGAGCAGTTAAAGCCCGTTTCAAAGCGCGCAAAGATAATCTTCCCCATCGTTGTTACGATATTTACGGTGCTTTTACTTCCCGACGTTGCTCCCCTTCTCGGCTGTCTTATGCTCGGTAACCTGTTCCGTGAGTGCGGTGTGTGTGACAGACTTTCAGATACCGCGCAAAATGCGCTCATGAACATCGTCACAATATTCCTGGGCATCTCGGTAGGTGCTACAACGGTCGGCAAAAACTTCTTAAGCACAAAGACGATTTATATCATCATTCTCGGTCTTATCGCGTTTGCATTTTCCACCATCGGCGGTCTGCTTTTCGGCAAGCTCATGTGTAAGCTTTCGGGCGGTAAGATAAACCCGCTTATCGGTTCTGCAGGCGTATCGGCAGTTCCCATGGCGGCACGTGTTGCGCAGGTCGAAGGACAGAAGGCAAACCCCTCAAACTTCCTTCTCATGCACGCAATGGGACCCAACGTTGCAGGCGTTATCGGCTCTGCAGTTGCGGCGGGCTTCCTCCTTACTATATTTAAATAATTTTTTCTGAAAAGGGAACAAAAGTGTTCCCTTTTTTATTTTTATATGGTACACTTTGCTAAAAGGAGTGATACGCATATGAATAACTGTTTTATAAAAGCAAACGATATCCCCTGCTCGTTTGAAAAACACCTGCCTGCGCCCTATATGCGCCGCAGCTTTACGCTTGATAAAAAACCGCAGTCGGCATGCATAAAAATAGCGTCGACAGGCTTTTATATACTTTACGTCAACGGCAAAAACGTTACAAAGGGCATACTTGCGCCCTATATTTCAAACCCCGACCACTACTGTTACTACGACTGCTATGATATAGCGGATGTGCTTGAGGCGGGCGAAAACGTTATCGGCATAGTGCTCGGCAACGGCTTTGGCAATTCCTTCGGCGGCTTTGTGTGGGATTTTGACAAGGCGGAATATCTTGCGCCGCCCTCTGTTGCTATCGAGTGCGATATTGACGGAGTCACATTTGACGCGAGAGAGCACTTTAAGGTTTGCCCCTCGCCCATCCTTTTTGACGATGAAAGGCACGGCGAGATATACGATGCACGGCTTGAAATTGATAGCTGGAATAAAAAAGGCTTTGATGACAGCGGCTGGGTGCCTGCACTTACTGCGCGCACACCTGAGGGTGAGATAAAAGAGTGTAGCGCGGAGCCGATCGTTGCCGTACGTGAAATAAAGCCTGTATCGGTCACGGCGCAAAACGGCGGTTATCTTTATGATTTTGGCATTAACACCGCAGGACTTGTACGCCTTGAAATTGAGGCAGAGGCAGGTCAGCTCGTATACGCGCGCTTTGGCGAGGCGTGAAAGGACGGTCAGTTTTACGATCACAACGTCGGTTTCGGCGGTGTACACAGACCGATATACGAGGAGTACGGTCAGCAGTTCCGCTACACGACAAAGGCGGGAAAGCAAAGCTATACACCGCATTTTTGCTATTTCGGCTACCGCTACGCTTTTGTGACGGGAATTACGAAGGCGCAGGCAACAGAGGACCTGCTTACAATGATAGTATGTCATTCGGACATAAAACAGCTTGCAGACTTTAAATGCTCGGACGGGCGTACAAACAAGCTGTTTGACATCGCGCTTAATTCCGACTATTCAAACTTTTACTACTTCCCCACCGACTGTCCGCACCGCGAAAAGAACGGTTGGACGGGTGACGCGTCGTTATCCGCTGACAGAATGACAACCTTCTACACGGTGGATAAGAGTTATATACAGTGGCTTGACAATATCATAAAGGCGCAAAACGGAGAGGGTGCGCTACCCGGCATCGTACCCACGGGCGGATGGGGCTTTAATTGGGGCAACGGTCCCGCGTGGGACTGTGTGCTCTTCAACCTCCCCTATCAGCTGTATAAACAGCGCGGCAACACCGACGTTATACTTCAGTGCCGCGACGCGCAGATAAAATATCTCAAATACGTGATGACACGCAGAAGCGGGGACGGAACTATTGCTATCGGTCTTTCCGACTGGGCATCTGCAGACAAGAGTTCAAAGGAGATTGCACACCTCAACCGCTTTACAGACAGCGTTATCGTTATGGACGCGGCACGTATTGCAAGCGAAATGTATACAGCCTGCGGTCTTACCGATGATGCGGTATTTGCAGAGGGCATATACAAGGAAATGAAAGATACCGTCCGCCGTGAGCTTATTGACTTTGATACTATGAGCGCATGGGGCGACTGCATGGCATGTCAGGCTATAGGTCTTTATTACGGCATATTTGAAAAGGACGAAGAGCAAAAAGCGTTTGAAAGACTGCTTGAATACATACACAAAAATAACGACCGCTTTGATTTTGGATTTATAGGTCAGCACACCGCGTACCACGTACTGACAAAATTCGGCGAGAGTGAGCTTGCTTATAAAATGATAACGGCGGGCGGCGGTATATCCTTTGGTGACCTCGTTGACCGCGGCTATACGTCTGTAACAGAACACTTTTTCACCGACCCCGACAGATTTTCTTCGCTCAACCACCACTTCCAGTCAGAGTATGCGCGTTGGTTTATAACTGCCATTGCGGGAATTGAGATAATAGACTGCAAAACAGTCAGGATCAATCCGCACTTTATAAAATCGCTTGATTGGGCAAAGGCGCACGTGACGCTCCCTGCAGGCAGGGTGGAAATAAAATGGCAGAGAACGGACGGACAGGTCAAGGTTGAATTTTTGGCGCCCGAAGGAGTTAAAATACTGTGAAAAGACTATATGAAATAATAGATTCGCTTTATGACAAATACATAAAAGTATGGCAGGACGTCTGCAAAATCGAAAGTCCCACCGCTTACAAAGAGGGTGTCGACGCTGTCGGCAACTACTTTATAGAGATGGCAAAGGAGTTGGGGCTTGAGTACGAGATACACAAAGAGGAAGTATCGGGCAACGCAATATGCATCACTCTGAACGGTGACGTTGACGCAAAGCCGTTTGCGCTGTCAGGCCACATCGACACTGTTTTTCCCGTAGGTACCTTCGGAGTATCGGTTGATAACGGAAAGATCTACGGTCCGGGGGTCTGCGACTGCAAGGGCGGTGTGGTAATGTCAATGATGGTGCTTGAAGCACTTAAGCTCTACGGCTTCAGAGCGCGCCCCGTAATGCTTCTTATACAGTCGGACGAGGAAAACAGTTCTACAACAAGCGGCAAGGCAACGGTTGAATATATCTGTAAAAAGGCAAAGGATGCCGTCGGCTTTTTCAATATGGAAGGCAGTAACGATATAGACGGTGCCGACCCGAGCTCATCGGCAGACCCCGTTTGTCTGTGGCGCAAGGGCATTGTCAGCTACGAGTTTAACGTACACGGGATTGCGGCGCACTCGTCAAAATCGGCAACCGAGGGTGCAAGCGCCATTCTTGAGGCGGCGCACAAAATACTCGCGCTTGAAAAGTACAAGGATAAAGACGGCATCACATGTAACTGCGGTGTTATATCGGGCGGAACGGTCAGAAACACCGTGCCTGAGCACTGCAGGTTTGTCGTTGATATCCGTTATGCTACAAAAGAACAGTTTTATGAGGTGCAGAAATTTGTAAAGGATATAGCCGACGACGTATCGGTCAGCGGCTGCAGGTGTGAGGTAAAACAGCTCACCTACCGCACCGCAATGGAAAAGACGGAAAGAAACCTTGAGTTTTTAGACAAGGTAAACGCGATACTTGAAAGTAGCGGCTTTATACCCTTAAAGGCGGGAGGCAGTCCCGGAGGGTCGGACGCGGCGGACGTGACAGCACACGGCATTCCATGCATTGACAAGCTTGGTGCTACAGGCAAAAACGTCCACTCAACAGACGAATACGCACTGCTCTCCTCGCTTGATACGGGTGTTAAAAAGCTTGCAACGGTCATATACAACATAGGTGATTAAAATGAAAATATACCTTGATTGGCAGGGGCGTCTGCGCGATGAAATATTCCCTGCAACAGTACCCGGCAATATTCAGGCAGACTACGGCAGATACAAGGGTTTCCCCGACATACACTTTGGTGACAACGTAAGAGTATATGAGCAGTTTGAAGACGACGTATGGTACTATCAGACGCAATTTGAAAAGCCTGAGGGCAACGTATTTTTTGTAAGCCACGGTATTGATTACGAATGTAATATTTACTTAAACGGTGAAAAGATACTCTCGCACGAAGGTGCTTTTTCGGTAATTGAAAAAGAGCTCACCGAAAAACTGCTCCCGCACAACACACTTGAAGTTGAAATACTCCCTCATCCCACAGCAGGACTTGACAGAAACGCAGGACGCGATCAGGCGGCGCACTCTGCCAAAGCGGCGGTGTGCTACGGTTGGGACTGGCACCCGCGCATGCTGACCTCGGGGCTATGGCAGGACACGTATCTTGAAGTGCGTGATAGTGCCACGGTATACGGCGTGACCCCTTCGTACACCTTGAATGAAGACAGGACAAAGGCACAGGTTCACTTTGATATAAAAGGCGGAAATTCGCCGACTGTCACGCTTTTCGATCCCGACGGAAAAGTATGCTACAGCGGTATAGATCCCGACTTTACAGTTGAAAACGTGCGGCTATGGTGGTGTAGCGGTCAGGGTGAGCCCTCACTGTACAAATACTCCGTCGGTGAAATGACAGGCTATATCGGCTTTAAAACGGTAAGACTTGTCATGAACGAGGGCGCATGGAAGGAGCCGTCGAGATTTCCCAAGTCGCGAAGCACACCGCCGATAACGCTTGAGCTCAACGGCAGAAAAATATTTGCAAAGGGCTCAAACTGGGTACGTCCCGAATTGTTTCCCGGCACCTGCACCGAGGACACCTATCGCCCGCTTGTCGAGGCGGCACGCGATGCAGGTATGAACATATTCAGATGTTGGGGCGGGTCGGAGATTTTCAAAGAGTCTTTTTATGAGCTTTGCGATAAAGCGGGCATTATGATATGGCAGGAATTACCGCTTGCATGCAACTGCTATCCCGACGACACGCACTATATCAGTGTGCTTGAAAAGGAGGCGCGCGCGATAATAAAGCGGGTAGGCGCACATGCTTGTCACGTTTTATGGTGCGGCGGCAACGAGCTGTTTAACAACTGGTCGGGAATGACAGACCAGAGCCACGCCCTGCGTCTGTTAGGTGCGCTTTGCTTTGAGCTTGACAGGCAAAAGCCCTTTATTCCGACCTCTCCCTTAATGGGTATGGCACACGGCCCCTATTTCTTTGAAACGCACGGCAGGGACGTGTTTGAACTGTTTTCGGACTCGGACTTTACTGCATATACCGAGTTTGGCGTGCCCTCGCTTGCAAGCCCCGACTATCTTAAGGAATTTATTCCGCAAAGCGAATACACCTTCCCTATCGAAAGAGGCGGATCGTGGGAACTGCACCACGCACGCGGCGTATTCGACGGCAGAGGCTGGCTGTATATTGATACGATCGAAAAATATTTCGGTATAGTTTCTTCTATTGAAGAGGCTCATGAATATTCAAATATAATGCAAAGCGAAGGCTACCGCGCAATTTTTGAAGAGGCAAGACGGCAGTGGCCGCACTGTTCAATGGCAATAAACTGGTGCTACAACGAGCCGTGGAAGGTGGCGGCGGGCAACTCCCTGCTAAACTACCCCGCGATCAAAAAGCCGTGTTACTTTGCTGTAAAAGATGCGCTCCGCGACACTATGCCCTCTGCAAGAATCAAAAAGTTTTTGTGGAAAGAGGGCGAGATATTCTCTGCGGAATTATGGCTACTCAACGACTCACCGAAAAAAGTATGCGACAGCATAAGGGCAACCGTTATAGCGGACGGTGTCGAGTATCCGCTTATCACGTGGGAAAATGCCGACGCTCCTGCAAACTGCAACGTACGCGGACACGTCGTACAGTTTATCCTCGGCAATTACAAGGATGACTTTATCTATCTGCGGCTTGATGCCGAGTGCGGACAGTCGCTTTATAAGCTACGCTATCAACCAAAAAAGAAAAAGATCAAAATGCTTAATCACTAAAGGAGAAAAAACTATGGTAAACGTTAAGCTTGCAGACGAAAGCTATAAGCTGTCTCTTGAATATAATCATAAAGAACCTGTAGCGCCCGACGTGCTGTACGCATTAAAAAACGACCGCGTTGCGTTTCAGCTTATTCTTGATTCCGACACACGCTACAGCGTAAACGTAGGAGAGCGCGAATGGGTGTCGGCAGGTAAAAAAACATATGGCTACGCAAAGGTGAGAATTGCGGCAAAAAGCCCGTTTGAGACGACAGTCAACCACATCGGTCTTGTGACGGATGACGACAACTACAAAAAAGCAGATATCATTTTAAACAATGACGTTTGCGAATATATAAAGCACACGCCCTCTGCCGTTTGGGTAGAAACGTTTGTACCCGCTGATGCCGTTGCAGGCAATTACACGGTAGACGTCAGCGTTTTCACCTCATCAAACGGACTTGATGAGAGTGTGCTCACAAAAGTGTCTGTTCCCCTTACCGTGCTTGACTGTAGGATGGACGACTTAAAGGACGGCGATTTTTACCTTGATTTATGGCAGCATAACTCAAACATCGCAAGAAAGTATGACGTAAAGCTGTGGAGTGACGAGCATTTTGAGGTGATAGAGCCGATCGTCCGCGCACTTGCCGACCTCGGTCAGAAGTCAATTACGATCATCGCATCGGAAATTCCGTGGTTCGGTCAGGGTTGTACAGACGGTCTTGAGTACGGCTCAAACATGTTTGAGTATTCAATTATCCCGATAACCAAAAAGGCTGACGGTAAATTCGTATACGACTACAGCATTATGCAAAGATACATCGACCTTTGCAGACGCTACGGCATTTCGGGCGATATTGAGGTGTTCGGTCTTGTGAACGTATGGATGCCCGAAAACAAAACACGTTACTTCCCGCTTGTAGTTGAAAACTACCCCGAAAATGCAATAAAGCTCCGCTACTTTGACGAAGAGAGCGAAACCTTTAAGTACATTCGCGACGGCGGTGAAAGTCGGAGGCCAAGCGGTCTT
>JAZPZR010000055.1:0-1856 GCA_045544795.1 Eubacteriales bacterium | reverse complement strand
TTTTGTATACCTATACAAAATAATTATATGATGAATAGTTTATTTAGTCAAGAAGAATATATTTAAAATAATTATGGAAATCGGAATATATTTGTGATATTATAAAGTTGACTCAGGTTTGTACTGTACCATAATGGACATTAACAAAAGGAGGACAATAATTATGAATAGAACAAACAGTCAGAGGATGTCAACACTAACGCTTGTAACAGGCGCAATACTCACAGCCCTTGTGGTGCTGTTACAGTATATGGGCGCGGTAATCAGGTTCGGACCTTTTTCGGTGACGCTTGTGCTGATTCCGATAGTTATCGGAACTGCAACCTGCGGTAAATGGATAGGTACCTGGCTTGGCTTTATGTTCGGTGTAAGCGTTCTTATCAGCGGTGACGCGGCGGCATTTTTAGCGGTAAACCCTGTCGGTACGGTGCTCACCGTGCTTATGAAGGGCGCGCTTTGCGGTCTTGTCGCAGGTCTTGCATACGAGGGTGCGATGAAGCTGTTCAAGGGTAAGATATATCCGTCGGCGCTTATTTCGGCAATTATCTGCCCCATCGTAAACACGTCTGTATTTTTACTCGGATGTCTTTTATTCTTTATGCCGACGATTACAGAATGGGCAAACGGCGAAAACGTAAGCGTTATCAGATACGTAATATTCTACCTTGTGGGCGGTAACTTTGTGTTTGAGCTTTTGCTCAACGTTGTGCTCTCCCCCGTTATTGTAAGAATACTGAACGCAATAAGGAGAAAATAATCAATGGTTTTTGCAATTGATATCGGAAATACGAATATTGTTATCGGCTGTATTGAAAATGAAAAGATTCTTTTTACAGAGCGTGTGTCCACAAACCGCACGCATACCGCACTCGAATACGCGGTGACTATAAAAGAGGCGCTGAGCATTCACGGTCTTGATGCAGGCGATATTGACGGCGCGATAATATCATCTGTTGTACCGCAGGTGACAGCTACAGTGAAATCGGCAATTGAGAAGTTTTGCGGTGTTACGCCGCTTGTTGTAGGACCGGGAATAAAGACGGGGCTTTCAATAAAGATAGACAACCCCGCGCAGCTTGGAAGCGACCTTGTCGTTGACGCGGTAGCGGGTATAAACGGCTATTCCCTGCCGCTTATCATAATCGACATGGGCACGGCAACCACCTTTTCGGTTATTGACAAAAATGCAAACTACCTCGGCGGTATGATAACGACGGGTATGGCGGTGTCGACCGATGCGCTTGTGTCACGTACCTCACAGCTTCCCCGCTTTTCGTTTGAAGTGCCCAAAAAGGTTATCGGTTCAAATACCGTCGACTGTCTCAAGGGCGGTATCATGTACGGCAACGCCGCTATGATAGACGGCATTATCGAAAGGATCGAGGATGAGCTTTCGGAAAAATGCACCGTTGTCGCAACGGGCGGGCTTGCAGGACTTGTCACCCCGCTTTGCAAACGGAAGGATATAATCCTTGACGACGGACTTTTGCTTAAAGGTCTTATGATAATATATAATAAGAACAAATAAATTAAGGTGATGCAGAGATCTGCATCACCTTGAGACTGTCAAAAAAGGCACAGACCGTGAAGAAAAGGATTACACCCTTGCCTCCACTTGTCAGGGGAGGTGGCATTTTCATAAGAAAATGACGGAGGGGTAGTTTAAATATGTACAAATAATAGTCCCATGAAAACACTAGTGTTTTCATGGGATTTCTTCACTTCCCGCGAACTCTCCCTCTCGTAGTATCACATACGACTTCGGGTCGAGTTCACGAAATCTGCACTCTTTTTTGAAAGTCACATCAGAGTGTCAAATTGCGGTTTGTCGGGATGTTTTATAATTATTTCGTAGG
>JAZPZR010000054.1:0-10415 GCA_045544795.1 Eubacteriales bacterium | reverse complement strand
ACGACATGGCTACGACCCGACTTATTGCACCAGTTCGCTATTTAAAATATAATATATAAAAAAGCAAGGAGAAACGACATGTACGAGCTTATAAGGATCAGTGAAAAATGCTATTACATACAATGCCCCGCCAAAATCGGTATTTATACTGAAAACGGAAAGGACGTATATCTCATCGACAGCGGCAGTGACAAGGATGCAGGGCGTAAGGTACGGCAGATTCTTGATGCAAACGGGTGGTCTTTAAAAGCGATATTCAACACCCATTCTAATGCCGATCATATCGGCGGAAATAAGTATCTGCAGGCGCAGACGGGGTGTGATATCTTTGCCCCCGGAATAGAGTGTGATTTTACACAACATACAATTCTTGAGCCTGCTTTTTTATACGGCGGGTATCCGTATAAAGATCTTAAACACAAATTTCTGATGGCACAGGAAAGTGACGTTAAACCCATGACAAAAGACTGTCTGCCAAGCGGTCTTGAAATGATAGAATTAAAAGGTCATTTTTTTGACATGGTCGGCTTTAAGTCTGATGACGGAACTGTCTTTCTTGCAGACTGTCTGTCCGCCAAAGCAACGCTTGATAAATACGGAATAGGCTTTATATACGATATAGAGGCATATATAAATACGCTTGAAGATGTAAAAAACATTGATGCAAAGGTTTTTGTCCCGTCACATGCGGAGGTGACAGACAGTATAACAGAGCTTGCAGATTATAATATCAGTGCCGTCAAAAAGACTGCGGAAACAATCACAAAAATATGTGAAGCACCCGTTTCTTTTGAAACTGTTTTACAGAAGATATTTGAGACATACGGATTAAAAATGACACATGAGCAGTACGTACTGATAGGAAGCACGGTGCGCTCTTACCTTTCCTATCTCAAGGACAAAGGAGAAATTGATGCTTACTTTGAGAATAACACAATGCTGTGGAAAAAGGTAAATTAAAATGCTTACAAACAAAGACATCTATGATACTGCGCTCAGACAGTCGGCACTTGATTACGGTTGTTTGCCCGAAGATTTTCTCAAAAAAGAAAACACGGTCACTATATCAAAGGACAGCGGTAAACAGCGCGTATATCTGAAACTCCCGCTTGCCTGCAGTATGGTCACCTACGGCAACGGCATAGTTGCACAGGCTAGTAACGAAGCGTATGATATTGTGAAAGATTACATAAACAGTTACCCGCGGGAGCACTGCTTTGAAACGCCTCACCTTCACGTAATTGATGGCGCGCTTTCAAAAATCGGTTATAAGATATGCTTTATGGCGGAATACTTTCTGCCCGACGTACAAAAGATCACACGTCTTGAGTGTGATTACGCCACAAAAGTTTTATACCCACGTGATTTTGAAAAGCTTTATACAGATGAGTGGAGTAACGCGCTCTGTGAAAAACGGAAGCATCTTGATATGATTGCAGTAGGCGCATACGACGGGGACAGGCTTATCGGTCTTGCGGGCGCATCTGCAGACTGTGACACAATGTGGCAGATCGGAATTGACGTACTGCCCGAATACAGACAAAAAGGTATTGCATCAGCTCTTACATCACAGCTTACGTTTGAAGTTATTGAGCGCGGTAAGGTTCCGTTTTACTGTGCGGCATGGTGCAATATCAAGTCAGTCAGAAATGCCATAAAGTGCGGTTACCGTCCCGCTTGGACAGAGGTCAGCGCAAAAAGCATTGAATATGTAAATGAAATGAATAAAACAAAATGAAAAAGAAACTTATACAGCTTGACATTGACCAATTTCCACCTGCCATACGACAGTATCTGCAAAATGCAACAATATACGACAGCAGTTGTTCGGACACCGCAAAGGTTTATTTTATTGATAAAGATGAAGGCTTTTATCTGAAAGTATCAGATAAAAACGCCTTGCAACGCGAAGCGCTGATGACACAATATTTCAGCACTCTCGGTCTTGGCGCAAAAGTTATGGAATACTTTTCTTCTGAGTATGACATGATGATAACGCAACGCGTTGCAGGCGAAGACTGTACACACGCGGATTATCTTTGTAACCCCGTCAGGCTTTGCGATACGCTTGCACAAATACAATTAATGCTGCACAGCACAAGCATTAAAGACTGTCCCGTACAAGATAAAACAAAAGAATATATTTCATACGTAAAAGAACGCTGTCAACAAGGCTTCTTTGACAATTCGCTTGTAAAAGACAAAACAGGTGTTGAAAATGCTGCAAGCGCCGTAACGGCACTGAATAAATACAGTCATTTACTTAAAAGCGACTGTATTGTACACGGAGATTTCTGTTTGCCCAACGTAATGCTTGATAATTGGAATTTCTCAGGCTTTATTGACGTGGGACACGCAGGAGTGTCTGACAGACACATCGATATATTCTGGACACTGTGGTCACTTGCATTTAATCTAAAGACTGACAGATATACTGACAGATTTATTGATGCATACGGAAAGGATAAAGTAGATAAAAAAGCACTTAAAGCAGTTTTATGTGCTGAAATGTTTGGATAAAAACGATGAAAACACTTTTTAAATACATAAAGCCCCAATTACCTCTCATGGCATTTGGTTTTATAATTAAATTCCTCGGCACGATAACAGAGTTGTTTCTGCCGCTTCTGTTATCAAAAATACTTGATGAGTTTGTACCGTCAAAAAATATAAAAATGATATATCTCGGCGGTGCGGCAATGGTCGCATGCGCGGCAATAGCGCTTGTCGGCAACATTGTTGCAAACAGACTCTCTACCAGAACCTCAAGAAACGTAACAAAGAAAGTAAGAAGTGATCTGTTTAATAAGACAATGCACTTATCCTGCGCTCAGGCAGATTCTGTTACCGTACCGTCGCTTATTTCAAGAATGACGAGCGACACTTATCACTTTCATCAGATGATAGACAGAATACAAAGAATAGGCATCCGCGCGCCTATAATGCTGATAGGCGGAATAATAGTTTCTTTTTTGCTCGACACCGTCATGGCGCTTGTCCTCATATGTATTCTCCCAATTCTTGCAGTAATCGTTGTTTTCGTTTCAAGAAACGGTATAAAACTGTTCACAGAAGCGCAAAAAAAGCTTGATAAAATGCTAAAGCGCGCGCAGGAAAGTATGGTCGGCATCCGTGTAATACAGGCTCTTTCAAAAGAAAAATTTGAAAACGAACAGTTTGCCGAAGCAAACAAAGACGTTGTACAACAGGAAAAGCGCGCAAGTCTTCTTATGAACGTCACAAGCCCTGTTATGAATCTTTTGCTCAACTTCGGACTTACCTTTGTTGTAATCGTTGGCGCTTACCGTGTAAACGGAGCAAAAATGCAACCGGGTGCGATGATTGCGTTTTTAAGTTATTTCACACTTATGCTGACGGCAGTTATGATGATATCCCGTATTTTTATGATGGTATCGAAGGGTACTGCATCTGCAAGGAGAATTGCGCAGATTCTCGACGCCCCTGCACAGCTTGGCACAGAGGATATAGCTCCGATTGAGACAGACAATCATATCGAATTTGATAAAGTAACCTTTTCATATGATAAAAAAAGACCTAATATTGAAAACATCAGTTTTACGCTTAAACCGGGTGAATCACTTGGTATAATCGGGCCTACAGGTTCGGGAAAAAGCACGGTGATATGGCTACTTATGCGTTTTTACGACGTTGACACCGGCTCGGTCCGTATAAACGGTCGTGACGTCAAAAGCATTCCGCAAAAGGAACTGCACAGTATTTTCGGTCTTGCAATACAAAACGACTTTCTGTTTTCAGGAAGCATACGCGACAACATAGAATTTCACAGAGATATTGACGACGTTGCATTTGACGATGCGATAGAAGCGGCGCAGGCTGAATTTATCGCACTTCGTGAAGGCGGCGCAGACGGAAGCATTGCTTCAAAGGGCGTTGACATAAGCGGCGGTCAGAAGCAACGTACACTTATATCAAGAGCACTTGCAGGTAAACCGCAGATACTTATACTTGACGACAGTTCTTCCGCCCTTGACTATAAAACCGACTCAAGACTACGTCACGCGCTCGCAAAAGAATACGGCGACACAACAAAGGTTATCATTGCTCAGCGCGTAAGTTCAATTAAAAGCTGTACTAAAATACTCATGTTCGACGACGGTAAAATTCTCGGTTACGGCACACATGATGAGCTTATGCAAAAATGCGATGAGTACAGAGAAATCGCGCTTTTACAGATGGAGGAGGTGGAATAATATGGCAGCTCCGATCAAAAAAGCAGGCTTTGGTGCTTTTGAGCGTCCCAAAACAAAGCCGATCAAAATACTAAGACGTCTATGGAAATACCTCACTGAGTACAAATGGTTACTTATTGCGGCTCTTGCACTAAGTCTTTTTTCAAATTTCTTCTCACTTATCGGTCCGATGCTTTCGGGCAAGGCGATTGATGCAATAGAGCCCGGTGCGGGAAAGGTTGATTTTAAGACTGTATTTTTCTATGCGGGTCTTATGCTTATGTTTTACCTTCTGTCCGCCGTAATGTCATATATTCTTAGTATGCTCATGGTCCAGATAAGCAGAAACACCATCTATAAAATGAGAAACGACGTTTTTGAGCATCTGATGAAGCTTCCCGTATCTTTTTACGATAAAAACGCGGTCGGAGACGTTCTCAGCGTACTGTCATATGACATCGACAACATAAACGCTTCTCTCTCGAACGACGTCGTACATATATTCACAAGCGTTATCACGGTAGTATTCTCATTTACAATGATGCTTACGATATCCCCTCAGCTTATTACCGTTTTTATCGTAACAATACCCATTTCAATACTTTTTACAAGATTCCGTTCAAAAAAGGTGCGTCCGCTTTACCGCGAGCGTTCAAAAAATCTGGGTCTGTTAAACGGTTACGTTGAAGAGATGACAGGCGGTCTTAAAACAATAAAAGGCTACGGAAGAGAAAATGAATTCCACGCAGAGTTCGATACTTATAACCAGAACGCATGTCAGGCAAACTATATTGCAGACAGATTTTCAAGTTCAACGGGACCGTCCGTAAACTTTATAAACAATCTTTCGCTTGCGCTTGTCAGTATGTTCGGTGCCCTTCTGTACATGAACGGCGCGATAAGACTCGGTAACATTTCCTCTTTTGTGTTGTATTCAAGAAAGTTTTCGGGTCCTATCAACGAGTTCGCAAATATATTCAGTGAGCTGCAATCTGCTCTTGCATCGGCTGAGCGAGTATTCAGGCTTCTTGACGAGCCGACAGAAAAAGCGGACAAGCAAACTGCAAAAGACATAAAAGACGTAAAAGGTCATATTGAGCTTAAAGACGTCACCTTCGGTTACACAGACACACCTGTTCTTAAAAACTTAAACCTTGAGGTAAAGCCCGGTCAGACGGTTGCGATCGTCGGACCGACAGGTTCGGGTAAGACGACAATTATCAGCATACTTATGCGTTTTTACGATATAAATTCGGGTAAGATATTTGTTGACGGAACAGAGCTTTCTGACATAACCCGAAAGTCAATGCGAAAAGCATATTCCATGGTACTTCAGGATACATGGCTGTTTTCGGACACAATATACAATAATCTGACCTACGGAAACAGCAGCATTACCATGGAAGAAGTAAAGCGTGCAACCCGCGCGGCAAAAATAGACAGCTTTATCGATGCACTGCCCGACGGCTATGATACAATTCTTTCTGACGGCGGAACAAGTATATCGAAGGGACAAAAACAGCTTCTCACGATTGCAAGAGCAATGCTGCTCGATGCGCCCATGCTTATACTGGACGAGGCAACCTCAAACGTAGATACACAGACAGAGCGTCTTATCCAGTCGGCAATGCTCAAGCTTATGCAAGGGCGCACCTGTATTGTAATCGCGCACAGACTGTCTACCATTAAAAACGCAGATTGCATTGCTGTGCTAAGGGACGGAACGATTGCAGAAAGCGGCACGCACGACGAGCTTATGAAAAAGAAAGGATATTATTGCGAACTTTATAAAGCGCAGTTTGACACTACGGATAAATGAACACTAAACTGATAGACCTACATCTGCATACGTCTTCCTCCGACGGAAAGCTTAATACCTCACAGGTTATTGAAGAGGCAGAAAAGGCGGGAATGTCTGTTATTTCTATAACAGACCACAATACTGTAAATGCATACGACACACTCCGTGAGTGCCGTCACCTTTTTAGCGGAAAAATCGTGACGGGAGCAGAGCTGTCGACATCATATCAGGGTGAGTTACTTGAAATACTCTGCTACGGTATTGATATTGAATATATAAAAAAGTTCATTTCACAAAACTATCTCAGTTTCAGGGAAAAAACGCTTACCGAAAGGTTGGTCATCCTGAAGCAGTACAGAAAAAAAGGCGTTGTGATGAGTGATGAATTCTGCTATAATATGGAACACCATCCCGAAAAATACTATCAACCTGACAAAGAAGCATGTAGAGGTGCTTTTTTAAACGAGATAGTCAGACATCCTGAAAACGCCAAATTTTTCGGCGGAAAACAGCAAATGGATGAAGTGACTATCCGTACATATTCGAGAAACCATTACGGATGCCCTTCAAGTAAGCTTTACGTTGACATGTCATCTGTTTTTCCCTCGTTTGAAACACTTGTAAATGCCGTACATGAAGCGGGCGGTCTTGCCTTCATGGCGCACTGTTTTTTATATTCGAAAAACATAACGGATAACCTGCAGAAAATAGTCAAAAAGTACAAGCTGGACGGTTTTGAGTGTTATCACAGCCATTTCACAAAAGAACAGAGTGAATATCTTTGTAATTTATGTGATAAAAATAATATGTATAAGTCGGGCGGAAGCGATTTTCACGGCGGAACGCGTACTGACTGTATATTGGGTAAAAGTACGGGCGGTATAAGCCTTGACAGTTCCCTTGCAAATGATTGGTTGAAAGGAATAAATAATTATGTTTAAAAGAAGCAGCGGTGTGCTTATGCACATATCCACTCTCCCCGGCGAGTACGGAACGGGTACTTTTGGAAAAAGCGCATTTGATTTTATTGATTTTTTAAGTGAAACGGGATGTAAGTACTGGCAGGTACTTCCCTTCGGACCTACAGACAAATACAATTCGCCCTACGCAAGTCTTTCGGCTTTTGCAGGAAATATCAACTTTATTGATCCTGTAGTATTATTTGAAGACGGTCTTTTAACACAGACAGAACTCAACTTAGAAAAATACGCAAACCCATACACTACAGCATTTGAATTTCTTTCACTTCATAAAATCCCTATGCTGTACAAGGCTTACAGCAGAATTGACGATAAAACGCGCGCCAAGGTCAATGAGTTTGTAAAAGAAAATGCATCGTGGCTTAAAGACTATGCGGTATATACCGCTGTCAAAGAAGCATCCAGCGGTAAGGAATGGTACGACTGGACGGACGACGCTTTGAGATCACATTCACGTGAGGCGGTAGAAGATGCATACAACAATCACATTGAGCATATCGGTTTTATTGAGTACATGCAATATGAGTTTTTCAGACAGTGGAACCGTGTACGCGAATACGCGCTTAAGAAAAATATTCAGATAATCGGCGACCTGCCCATGTACGTTGCGCTTGAAAGCTCTGACGTATGGGCAAATCAGGATGCTTTTGACCTTGACGAAAGAGGCAAACCGAATGCAGTCGCAGGTGTTCCGCCCGACTATTTCAGCGAGGACGGACAAAAGTGGGGCAACCCCCTTTATAATTGGTCGCAGATGAAAAAAGACGGCTATTCGTGGTGGATGAAAAGACTTGAAGCATCCCTTACAATGTTTGACGTTGTAAGAATTGATCATTTCCGTGCTTTTTCTGCATATTGGGCAATTCCTGCCGATGCTCCCACCGCTAAAAAGGGTGAATGGTTAAAAGGGCCCGCCATGGACTTTTTTGACAAGGTTATTGCGCGTTTTGGAAAGGATAAAATAATAGCAGAAGACCTTGGCGTTATGGATGACGGAGTTATAGGCCTTATCCGCGATACAGGATTTCCCTGTATGCGTGTAATGCAATTTGGCTTTACAGGCGGAGATAATGAAATGCACATGCCCCACAACCATCCTGTCAACTGTGTTGCGTATACGGGCACTCACGATAACAATACCGCTCTCGGTTGGTTATGGGAAGCAACGCCTGACGAGCGTGAGCTTGCTCTTGACTACTGTTCATTTGCAGGAAACGATTGGGCAAGAGGCGGTTTTGAAAGCGAATCGGTACGTTCAATGATAAAGACACTTTGGATGAGTCCTGCCGTTATAACAATAGTTCCCATTCAGGACCTTTGCGGATTCGGTAAGGATACCAAAATGAACGTACCGGGTGTTCCTAACGGAAACTGGGCGTTCAGAATAAGCGAAGAACAGCTGTTACAGATAGACCGCAGCTGGCTTTCACGGCTTAACAGGGTGTATAAAAGGTAATATTTACAATAATTTATTTGACAACGTTGTTTAAAAATGCTAGAATAATTTGAAAATTATTTTATAGAGGAAAACGCATTGGAAAAGAAAGAAAGAAAAAAATTCAGATTAAAATTTAATGTTTTGGACAATTGGAGAAAAAAGCTTATAGGTATCATTTACTATATTGCGGTATTTTTGTATCTTGAGCTTGTTTTACACATTGCTGTATATCACAGTATTTCACCGAGAATTATTTATCCTGTTCTGTTTGCTTTTGTATCGGGCAGTATTTTATTTCTTATATGCTCGTTGCTTCCTGAAAAGGTCAACAGGTTTGTCGGGTCGGTCGTAATTTTCGGACTTGTAATATACTTTGAAATACAGCTTGTTTATCATTGTATTTTCGGAAGCTTTATGCCCATTTCACAGATGACAATGGGCGCAGATGCCGTTACAAACTTTTTTGCGCAGGTAATCTACGCCATACTCAAGAATTTCCTGAGTGTATTACTTGTTTTCCTGCCCGCAATAGTGACGCCTATACTGTTTTTCAAAAAGGTTGTCAGAGTAAAGCGTGTAACACTTTTCCAGATACCGATATTTGCTGTTATCTCGCTTGCTTTTTCGGGTATCGTAATGCTCACGCTCCACACATTTAATACAAACGACTCGTCTGCGTATGCAATTCTTGTAAACGCAAATACCTCGACCGAGGCTTGTGTTAAAAACGTGGGTCTTGCCGTTACTACTCTTCAGGAGACAAGAGGTCTTATCAATTCACAGAGTAATCACGTTTCGTTTCTGAGTACAACACTTAATAATCTCAACAATGATACAAAAATCAGAAATGAAACAGACATTGACTTTTATTCATTGAACGCAGAAACAGACGACACCAACATCATTGCAATAAACAATTTCCTGTCGACAATGTCACCTACTGCTAAAAATGACTATACAGGTATTGCAAAGGGCTACAACCTTATTACCATTTGTGCGGAGTCATTTTCGCCCATAGCCATTTCAGAAGAGCTGACACCTACGCTGTATAAATTATCAAATAACGGTTTTGTATTCAAAAACTTCTATAACTGCTTCCCGAATACCACCACAAACGGTGAGTATACGTTCGTTATGGGTCTTATGCCCAACATGTCCAGAACAAAGGTTGCATCAAGCTTTGACGATTCGATAGGCAACTATCTTCCCTATTCGCTCGGCAACATATACAGCCAAATGGGAATGCCTGCAAAAGCTTATCACAATTATTATGCAACCTTCTACGACAGAAACATCACTCATGCAAACCTCGGCTATGACTTCAAGGCGGTTGACGCAGGTCTTGACATACAGGTCAACTGGCCTTCATCCGACCTTGACATGATAAACGCGTCTATTGATGAATACATCAACAGCGACGTCCCTTTCCACGCATATTACATGACATTTTCAGGTCATTATCAGTACGATTGGGAAAATGCGATGAGTGCGAAAAACCGCAAAAAAGTTGATCATCTTCCCTATTCAGAAGCGGCAAAGGCTTATATCGCATGTAATCTTGAACTTGAATATGCTGTGGCAGAAATCATGAACAGGCTTGAGCAAGCGGGTAAGGCTGACAACACGGTCATCGTACTTACAGGCGACCACTATCCCTACGGACTTTCTGAGGAAGAGTTTAAAAAGGCGATGGAACATGAATAGGAGGTTTTTATGCAAATAGACTATTACGCCATTGAATCCCTCGTCCGCCAAGCAGGACAGAGACTTTTACAGGCAACACCCACCGTATCGACCATTCATCAGAAGCAGGGCGTTGCAAACTTCTGTACAGACTTTGATATAGAAATACAACGCTTTCTTATGGAAGGCTTACACAATATTCTTCCGGAAGCAGCTTTCTTTGGCGAGGAGGACACGGAGGGTAACGCCGGAGCGCAAGCGAAGGGGGAATATATCTTTTATATTGACCCCATTGACGGTAC
>JAZPZR010000053.1:0-6585 GCA_045544795.1 Eubacteriales bacterium | reverse complement strand
GAATCGTTACCGCCGATGTAGAAAAACGCACCGCAGCCGTGGCTTGTAAGCGTGGTTGCTATCTGTTCATATACTTCCACGTTTTCTTCCATGTCAGGAAGCTTGTACCTGCAGGAATTGAGAAGTGTTGAGGGTGTTTGCCTTATGCACTCCATGTCCATGTAGGTGGTTATTAACTCGTTCAGGATAATAAAATCATCGTTTATAACGCCCTCTATTCCGTTAAGCGAGCCAAAAACAATGTCTATATCCTTTGATTTGATAGCGCCCTTGAATACACCGAGTAACGATGCATTTATGGCGCATGTCGGTCCGCCCGACTGTGCTACTGCAATGTTCATGCTTTGTTCCTCCTTCGGTAACAAAAAAATTATATTTGACACGCATATGCCTCCATCGGCAAGCTTGCGTTACGTCCTGAAATTAAAACAGCTTTCTTACGATACTGTCGAGTAACTTCTCGTCAGCATTTCCGTACATTTTAGAAAGGCACTTGTGACCGACCCAGCGCGGCATGAGTGCATCCTTTTCACTTTCGGAAACCGTAATGTCATATTTGGGAAGTAACGTATTTATTATATTGCAGAGTGTATCTGCATCAGTATTTATTTTTTTGTAAAGCGCTTCTGACAGTTCGGGCGCATGTATCTCATTATATTTTATAAATTCGGGAAGATATATTCCGCATGCCGTTCCGTGCGGGATTCCGTGGTCCTCCGACAGAAAATAGCCGAGGGCGTGGGGAAAAGCGGTGCCTGTAACGGATATTGCATATCCGCCGTAAAGCGATGCCTCGTAAACATCCTCCAGCATTGCTTCGTCAGGTGTCTTACCGCCGATCATCTCATTGAATGCACGGCATAGTTTGTCAATTCCCGTTACTGCCGCCGCGCGTGAAAGCTCTGTTGAGCTTACAATAAAATAACTTTCAAGACAGTGCGAGAGCGCATCGATCGCGGTTGAACGCATGACCCTTTCAGGCATGTGCGAAAGGTATTTCGGATCGCCGAGTGACAGGGCAGGAAAGCATTTGTCATGACGGAAGCTTTTCTTTTTGCCGTTTTTGTCTGTAATTACCGCAACCTGCGTGACCTCAGACCCCGTGCCCGCCGTTGTGCCTACCGCGATAACAGGCAGGGGAGTGTTATCCCATTTTCCGCTGTAAAGCGCGCCATCATCAATATCGTTTGTTGCATAAACGGCAATTGCCTTTGCCGCGTCAAGCGGGGAACCGCCGCCGATACCTATTACAAACTCCGCATTAAACTCCCTTGCAAGCGCGCCTCCCTCGGCACAGCATGCAATTTCGGGGTTTTGCATTATTTTGTCAAACACAATATACTCAATATTATACTTTTCAAGAGCATCCGTAACGTCAGAGAGCGCCCCGCATGCTACAGCCGAGCTTTTTCCCGTTACGATAATACAGCGTTTTCCGAAATCCGAAAACAGCGCTGCATTTTTTGAAACGGCTTCTTTTCCTGTTATGACTTTGGTTGGCAAATAAAAATACATTGAAATTTTCCTCGTTATGTGTTACCATTCTAAAAAAGGAGTTGATAACGTGATATTTAAAAATGATGAATGTAAAGTAGAGTACAGAGAAAATATGCGCGGCGGTGACGGCACCGTTGAGATACGTAATCTCGTAAGCAGTGACAAGCTTTTGGACAAGGGTAGACTTTTTGCCGAAATAACCCTGCCTGTCGGCGCATCTATCGGCTACCACGTGCATGAGGGTGACAGTGAGATCTTCCGTCTGCTTGAGGGAACTGCCGAGTACAGCGATAACGGTGAGTTAAAGACCGTATCTGCAGGCGACGTGCTTGTCTGCGGAGTGGGTGAGGGTCACTCGATAAAAAATATCGGTGATGCACCCGTTAAAATGACCGCGCTTATAATTTACGCATAATGGGGAATCGGATGAGAAAGTCTCATCCGATTTTTTTACTTATTACCGAATTTGACTTTAGCGCGCTGTGTGTTTGAAAGAATTACCTTGCGAAGACGAAGATTTTCGGGCGTTACCTCGATAAGCTCGTCGTCCGATATAAACTCAATACATGCATCAAGGCTCATAACCTTTGGCGGTACAAGGCGAAGTGCCTCGTCCGAGCCTGAAGCGCGCATGTTGGTCGCATGCTTTCTTTTGCAGACGTTAACGTTTATATCTTCGTTTTTAGGAGATACACCGACTATCATTCCCTCGTATACGGGAGTGCCGGGTGTTATAAACATAATTCCGCGCTCCTGCGCATTGTAAAGACCGTAGGTTACAGCCTCACCCGTTTCAAAAGCAACGAGCGAGCCTGTTGAGCGGCTTGCAATATCACCCTTGAAGGGAGCGTAGCTGTCAAAAACAGTACTCATTATACCTTCACCGCGTGTGTCTGTCAAAAATTCGTTCTTATATCCGAAAAGACCGCGCGAGGGTACAAGATATTCAATTCTCATTCTGTCGCCTGCGGGCGCCATCTGTACAAGCTCACCCTTGCGCGAACCCAGTTTTTCCATAACAGAACCCATGTAGTCAGAGGGCACGTCGCATACAAATCTCTCGATAGGCTCGCATTTTACACCGTCGATCTCACGGTAGAGAACCTTGGGTGCGCCCACCATAAATTCGTAGCCCTCACGGCGCATCGTTTCAATAAGGATGGAAAGGTGCATCTCACCTCTGCCTGCAACGCGGAAGCTCTCTGTCGTGTCTGTATCGCTCACGCGAAGAGATACGTCCTTTAAAAGCTCGCGCTGTAATCTGTCACGCAGATGACGTGAGGTGACAAACTTACCTTCCTTACCCGCAAACGGACCGTTGTTGACAGAAAAGGTCATTTCAACCGTCGGCTCGGAAATTTTAACAAAGGGCAACGGCTCGATAGCATCAACCGCGCATACCGTATCACCGATAGTGATATCCGCAACACCCGATATACATACGATATCACCTGCTTTTGCATCGTCAACAGGTACTCTGTGAAGTCCCTCTATCTGATAGAGGTTTACAACCTTTGCATTGTACGGCGCGTGAGCATCGTGATACTCGCATATTCTGATATCCTGATTTTTAACCATAGTACCGCGCTCTATCTTACCGATGCATACACGGCCTACGTACTCGTTGTAGTCTATAGACGATACAAGCATCTGCGTCGGTCCCTCAAGGTCGACCTCGGGCGCATCGATATGCTCAAGAATAGTATCAAGAAGCGGGATAAGATCGGTGCCTGCGTGATCGGGGGAGAGCGAAGCGGTACCGTCACGTCCCGAACAGAAAAGCACGGGGCTGTCAAGCTGTTCGTCATTCGCGTCAAGGTTGATAAGAAGGTCAAGCACCTCGTCTACGACCTCATGCACGCGCTGGTCGGGTCTGTCTATCTTGTTTACAACAACGATAACCTTGTGACCCATCTGTAATGCCTTCTGCAATACAAATCTTGTCTGAGGCATGGGACCTTCCGCCGCGTCAACAAGCAGAATAACACCGTCAACCATTTTGAGCACGCGCTCAACCTCACCGCCGAAATCAGCATGTCCGGGGGTGTCAATAACGTTTATCTTTACGTCTTTATAATTTATAGACGTGTTTTTTGCAAGAATAGTAATTCCGCGCTCACGCTCAAGGTCGTTGTTATCCATAACACGGTCCTCGACCACCTGATTTTCCCTGAAAGTACCGCTTTGCTTTAAAAGCTGGTCAACAAGCGTTGTTTTACCGTGGTCAACGTGGGCAACGATAGCTATATTACGAAGATCCTCTCTTTTAGTCATAATTCTACCTTCTTAATCATAATATTTAACCTTATTATTTTATTATATAGAAGGTTGATTGTCAACAAAAGTTAAATATTTTTAAATATATCATTAAAATTAAAATATAATACTGTACATTTTCAGTTAAATGTGATAAAATACATAAATTAAGAGAGGTGATTGCGTTTGGCAATTAAGACCTTTAAGCGTTACGAATTAAAATATAAGCTTAATGAGCAGCAATACGCGGCAGTTGTCGCGGCTCTTGCGGACAAGGCAACGCCGGATAAATACTGTGTCGGCGGGAAGACCTACGGTCTTTACAATTTATATTGCGATACCGATGCGTTTGATATAGCGCGCCATTCCGTGTCAAAGCCTGCGTTTAAACAAAAACTCCGTATCCGCTCTTATATCGAAAATCCGTCGGCGGATGATACGGTGTTTGTAGAGCTTAAGAAAAAGTATGACGGCTGTGTAAATAAACGCCGCGCCACCATGACGTATGCGCAGGCGCTGTCACTTTTAAAAACAGGCGTCGGCGTCATGTCGGGTGACTATGTTTCCGATCAGGTCACGCGTGAGCTTGAGCGGTATATAAAACTTAACCCCGTCTATCCGCGTGTGGCGGTTTCTTATCAGCGTGAGGCATACTTTTTAAACGAAGATAAAAAAATACGTATCACGTTTGACACTCAGATGCGTGCGGGACTTATAGGCACCGAGCCTGTACTTCTTGAGCCTGAGGGTGTTTATCTTATGGAGATCAAAATAAGCGAAAAGATACCGCTCTGGCTTGTGCACGTGCTTTCTGAAAATAAGATCTACCGTCACGGCTTTTCAAAATACGGTACATATTTCAATAAATATATAGCAGGAAAGGATATTATCTACAATGCTTCAGTCAGTATATGATTTTTTGTTTGCCCCCACAGTCGGCGCGCCTCTTACGGTGCCGGGCGTTATTGTTACAACGCTTCTTGCGGTGCTTATGGGTATTATCATCGCTGTCGGCTACATATTTGTAAATAAGAAGGACGGTTATTCAAGCTACTTTATAACGGCGCTTGTCGTTCTTCCTGCGATAATTGCGATAATTATTATGATGATAGGCAGTAATATCGCGCGTGCTTTTTCTCTTGGCGGTGTGTTCGCGCTTATCCGCTTCCGTTCGGAACCCGGCAATCCACGCGATATTACCTATATATGTATTACAATGGCTGCAGGTCTTGCCTGCGGTACAGGCTTTATCGGTATCGGTTTTATTCTTACTGTTGTTATTTCACTTGTCGTTATCATCCTTCACTTTTCAGGCTTCGGTAAGACAAAATCGGATACGATGGTGCTTAAGATCGTTGTTCCTGAGGATGTTGACTTTGAGACTGCGTTTGAAGAAATATTTGATAAGTACACACGCTTTCACAAGCTTGACCGTGTAAAAACGGCTGATTTCGGTGCGCTCTATCAGATACAGTATAAGACCGCACTTATTGATATTAACCGTAAAAAAGAGTTTATTGACGAGCTTCGCACAGTCAACGGCAACCTCACTATCGGGCTTTTTGACATGGCTTATGCGGAAGGCAGAAAAACTTTTTAAAATTTTTATTGACATATCGAACTTTACTAACTATAATATTATATGCGTTTTGTAAAAGGATAACTATGAAACTTTGTTTAAAGGATGCTTTCGCATCATCACCGTTTGATAAAACATATACATATACATTTTCCTTTGAGGATTATGACGATCTGCCTGCACCGCTTGTGTCGGATGGGGTCTGTGCTGTTGTAACTGTCCACGGGGAAAACGGGTATGTTACCTGTAAAATGGATATGTCGGGTGAGTTTTCAGTTGTCTGCAGCCGTTGCGCACGCGAATTTACACACGCGTTTTGTTCTGTCACAGAAAAGCCTGTGCTTCAGGATGACGGTGAGTACGATCAGGATGCGGTGTATCTTGACCGTAGCCTCTGCTTTGATGTGGAGGAGGAGGCTTATGCGCGGCTTTGCTTTGAATTTCCCATGGCGCCGCTGTGCCGTGAAGATTGTAAGGGACTCTGTCCTGTATGTGGATGCGATCTTAACGTTGACAGCTGCACGTGTGATATTAGAACCGTTGACCCACGTCTTGCGGTTCTCAAAAATTTATTTGATAAATAATATTAGGAGGATATAAAGAAGATGGCAACACCGAAGAGAAAAGTATCACATTCCAGAAAGATGATGAGAAGATCGCAGGTATCAAAGCTTGCAGCTCCCACAATGGTTGAGTGTCCCAACTGTCATGAGCTTACAGCTCCTCATAAGGTTTGCGCTTACTGTGGCTTCTACGACGGTAAAGAAGTTCTCAAGGACGGCAAACTCGCAACAGCAGAGCCTGCTAAGGCTGACAAGAAAGCTGAAAAGAACGACGCAGAGTAATTTTTCTCGTGCAGTAAGACAGCAGGAATGTTAATGGTTCCTGCTGTATTTTTTTAATATTGACTGATGCAAAGGAGGTGTGGAAATGTCTGCGGTTATAAAAGATTGTGATGTTGATTCAATTGCGGAAGAACTCGGTATTACATCGGGTGATACGCTTGTCAGTATCAATGGCAATGAGATAAACGACGTTATTGACTATATGTTTTATTCACAGAACGAAGAACTGTCCGTATGCTGTATATGTGACGGCGAGGCGGTTGAGTTTGAGATTGAAAAGGATGCCTCCGAGCCGCTGGGTATAAACTTCGAAACATACCTTATAGATAAACAGCGCAGCTGTAAAAATAAATGTATGTTCTGCTTTATTGACCAGTTGCCAAAAGGCCTCAGAGAGCCTTTGTATTT
>JAZPZR010000052.1:0-4458 GCA_045544795.1 Eubacteriales bacterium | reverse complement strand
TTTTGTTCAATTAAGGCATAAAGCGCAGTCAATACTTTACGTATTGGCGAGCATTTTAACACAGAGTGGGCGAAAATCCGCCTTTTAAAAACGGTGTTCGGATATTTCTCACTACCCTAACCGCAGGGTTGCGGTTTTTGTTTTTTACGGTTCCAGATACTGCGCAAAAAGTAATCTGCCTATTTCATCGCTGTCATAGCTTGGAGGATATAAATCAATGCCATAGCCTGTATCGGCTTTTGAATCGCTTTTGAAATACGACTCTTTTTTTGGCAACAGATTTTTTACGTATAGCTTCGGTGAGTTTTTGCCTTCTCTCTTGCCGACTGTCACAAGGTTTGCCGCTTTCAACTGACGGAATACGTTTACGGCAGTCGGTTTTGAAATACCTAAAAGCTCCGACATTTCACTTATGGTGAAATATATGTATGCTTTATTGTCTTCATCGTACCAATTGTTTTTTAACGACATTTCACATCTTGCAAACATAAGTGTGTATAAAAGCTTTGCATCGTTTGACAGCTTTCTGTATTTTTTGTCTTTTATCAGTGCATTTGGAAATTTACAATACATTTATTACACCTTCCTTATATATTGGCGAGCATTTTAACACAGAGTGGGCGAAAATCCGCCTTTTAAAAACGGTGTTCGGATATTTCTCACTACCCTATGCTTTTGATTATACGGTGAATAAACGAACAAACCGAACAAACTGAACTGATTTAAATTTTTTTACCCAAGACATTATGTTTCTTTTTTATGTTTATATTAATCTGTCTTAGGTAAAGATTTTTTACCGATCAAAGTAAAAGAATTTAACCGTATGAATAAAAATTTTTTACCTGATCTTGCGGTCGGATTTAAAAAATTAAAATTCAAAAATTTACTAATAATATTCAGACCAAAACGGCGCAAATTATTAGAGAAAGGAAATTCACAAGCCTTTCGGGAAGGAGAGAATGTTTTGTATAAGCATTACTCTTATGATGAAAAGGACAGCACCAATATCGCAAATCATGATAATCTTGATGCGTTTTATGATTGCTACGATATAGGGCTTCCGAGAGCATGTAATGATAGGAGAAGTAACATGAACGACCAGAACAAAAAAGCAACTGATAAGTATCAGGACAAAAAGACGACAGATAAGTATCAGGATAAAAAAGCAACTGACAAATACCCCGGCATGAACGGTCAGAACAAAAAATAAAAAAAGAGCCATCGGCTCTTTTTTTATTTGCAAATTGCGGTTTATAGAAGAAGGCTCCCTTGTAAAGGGAGCTGTCGAGCGTATGCGAGACTGAGGGATTTAGATATGTAGAAACATAAGTATTTTCTATAATCCCTCCGATTTTGCCTACGGCAAAACCACCTCCCTTTACAAGGGAGGCTTTGGGTGAGCGCATCGCATAAACATCCCGATAAACAGCAAGTTAAACGTTATTTGCACAACTCACGCCGCGCAGGTGTTACAGGGTGTGAGCGCACGGCTTATTGCATCCTCAAGCGTCGTCTCACGTGCGTTTTTGCCTGCGCACTCGCGGTCGTAATGGTATCGCTTGCCTGTGGGCGTGTCAAAAACTATTATAACAGTAGTCTCAGGCTCGGTTTCGGGCGGGGTAGTGCCCTCTGCTCTGCTTGTGCCGTCATTATAGTTGATAACGACCCCCGGTTGTACGTTAAAGCAATATACGTTAAAGCATATTCCCGCACCGCCGTCCTCAATAGAATACGCCTCGATCTGTACACCGCGTGCCACAAGCTCGTCCCCTTCAAAATGCGGGGTCACGCGGTATGCAACGTGGTTGCCTGTATTTTCTACGTAGTCTGCAACGTCGTTTTCAAAGGGGAGCATGCCTTCTACGTTAAGATAACGCGTGCCTGTTATGAGATTGTTCTCGTTGGCATTTTCGCCCGCAAGCTGAAATCCGATAAGATGACAGCGGTTGTAAAGGTATTGACCGTCATACTGAACGCTCTGCCAGCCTGTAGGTGTGATATGTGAAATGCTGTCGCGCTCCTCTGTCGGCATAATGTCTATTCCTATCGATGCGACAGCCGCTCCGCATCTGCCGAGGCTGTCAAGGGGCGCGTAGCGCTCGTATGATACGGCGGTAAGCTCGCTTTCGGAAAACTCAGGCTTGTTGGAGTTGAGCTCTGCATACGGACTTCCCGAATAGGCAGGCAGAGTGTCGGATGCCACAAAATCCCTGTGGAAAAGATACAGTATCTGCGCCGCCTCTGCGCGCGTGGCGGTGTTTGTCGGGCGGAATTGATATCCGCCGTCCGTCTGATATCCGTTGACTATTCCCGCCCTCTGACAGACAGAAACAGGCTCTTTTGCGTATTTTAATATGTTACTTTCGTCTGTAAACTGTATTTCGGGCGATTTGTCATAAACAGAAACACCTGTAAAGCCCGCAAAGTTTACAAGCATGGTGCAAAGCTGCTGTCTTTCGATAGCGGTATCGGGTCGGAATTCCGTGTCGCTTATACCGTTTACGATCTTGTTGTCACTTGCCCATTTTATCGCGCCTGTGTAGTATCTGCCACGCTCAACGTCGGCAAATTTAGTGTCGACCGCGTTTGCGCTCTTTCCTGTGTCCACGCCTGCAATTCTTGCAAGGACGGTTATAAACATACCGCGTGTGACGGGTGTGTTTATGCCAAACTCGGTCTCGCTGATTCCCGCGATAAAGCTTCTGTCATAGCAGTAGTCAATGGCGGACTTGTACCACCTGTTTTCAACGTCGGTAAATACTGTTGAGCTGTCAACGGCGCTTGCAGGTATGACCGCGCAGGACAGCATGATGCAAAGCACCAAAACTGCCGAAATAAAGGATCTTATCTTTTTGTTAAACATGATTTTTTGCCTTTCTTTTTTGTCTTGCTATCATTATACCGCAAAGCGCCTCCCGATACAATAAAAACCGCTAAAAGTATGATAAATATCCAAGCACCTACAAAAAGTCAGAAATATACGCACAAAATCAGGTTAAATTGTGGTTTATCCCCCCATAAACTATAATCTATATATAAAATGACACTTTCAGTTTGAAAGTGTCATAGTGGGTTACATACTTTGAAAAAGGTAAATACTGACCGAAAATAACATTTCTTTTTCGGTGTGCAAAAGTGATATTGCAAACTAAAAGTTTGCAGTGATATTTTTGCCTTGCAGCAAAAGTGATATAAAAGCCTACGGCTTTTGTGATATTATATTCGCCACAAAAACTCGGCGTAGCCGAATATCACACGGCATAGCCGTATATCACTGCGAAGCAATATCACTCGCCGATAGGCGAATATAACTGAGGCGCACTTCCTTACGAAGTGCGCCTCTACCGCGGGTCTTCTGTGTATTTAAAAATTTAATTACTTACGTGCAACGCCTGTTTCGTGAGCGCATTTGATAACAGCCTTTGCAACAACGTCGGCAACTCTCTTATCAAGGGCGGGCGCGATGATGTTTTCCTCTGTTATCTCATCGTCGGGAATGAGCGATGCGAGCGCATATGAAGTCGCAACCTTCATCTCCTCGTTGATACAGCTTGCTCTGCACTCAAGCGCACCCTTGAAGATGCCGGGGAATGCAAGAACGTTGTTGATCTGGTTGGGGAAGTCGGAACGACCCGTACCTACAACGCGAGCGCCTGCAGCCTTTGCAAGATCGGGCATGATCTCAGGTGTGGGGTTAGCCATCGGGAACATAATGGGGTCTGCCGCCATTGACTTTATCATATCCTCGTTTACAACACCGGGAGCAGAAACGCCGATAAATACGTCAGCACCCTTCATTGCATCAGCGAGTGTGCCTGTAAGCTTGTCACGGTTTGTAACAAGTGAGATCTCCTTGTGAGCATCGTTAAGATTCTCGTCGCCCTCGCAGATGATACCGAAGCGGTCAACCATGGTAACGTTTTTAACGCCCATGTTGAGAAGGTGCTTACAGATAGCAATACCTGCCGATCCCGCGCCGTTGATAACAAGCTTGATCTCGTCGATCTTCTTGTTTACTACCTTGAGCGCGTTGATAAGAGCCGCAGCAACAACGATAGCAGTACCGTGCTGGTCGTCGTGGAATACGGGAATGTCGCATATCTCCTTGAGTCTTTTTTCGATCTCAAAGCAACGGGGTGCCGAGATATCCTCAAGGTTGATACCGCCGAATGAGCCTGAAATGAGGTAGATGGTGCGAACTATCTCGTCAACGTCTTTTGAACGGATGCATACGGGGAAAGCGTCAACGCCCGCAAACTCCTTGAAGAGCGCGCATTTACCTTCCATAACGGGCATACCTGCCTCAGGACCGATGTCACCAAGACCGAGTACTGCAGTACCGTCTGTGATAACTGCAACGAGGTTTGAACGTCTTGTAAGGTCGAAGGATTTGTTGTAGTCCTTCTGAATTTCAAGGCAGGGCTCTGCAACGCCGGGTGTGTACGCGAGAGAAAGATC
>JAZPZR010000051.1:0-4252 GCA_045544795.1 Eubacteriales bacterium | reverse complement strand
GCTGTTTTGCTTGCTGTTTACAGATTTTTACGTGAACTTGGATGCTGTTTTTTGCGCCCCGGTGCTGATGGTGAAGTGATTCCGTCTGTTTTGCTTGCAGAGTCTGACGTATCGGTATTTGAAAGTGCATCGTACAGACACAGGGCAGTCTGCATTGAGGGTGCTGTCAGTTATACTGATATACGTGAATTTATTGATTGGCTTCCCAAAGTCGGACTTAACGGCTTCTATAATCAGTTCAGGGTTCCGTTTGTTTTTTATGACCGTTGGTATTTGCATAAATATAATGAATCTGAATTCAAGCCGTATCAACTGTCTGTATCTGAAGCAGAAGGCTTTATGAATGAATCTATATCTGAAATAAAAAAGCGCGGACTTCTTTATCATGCAGTAGGTCATGGCTGGACTTGTGAGCCCTTTGGTATAAAAGCGCTTGGCTGGTATCAGCTCGATGACGTTATAACCGAAGACGTAAAGAGCAATTTTGCCATGGTTGACGGTAAGCGTGATTTGTGGCGCGGTGTACCGATGAATACCAATCTTTGCTATTCGTCAGATAAAGTTCGTAACATTATGTCCGATGCGGTTGTCGAGTATTCTACAGATCATCCTGAAGTTGATTATATACACTTCTGGCTTTCTGACGGATCGAATAATCATTGTGAGTGTGATGAGTGTAAAAAAGCACTTCCCTCTGACTTTTACGTCAAACTCTTAAATGATATCGATGCAAAGCTTACAGCCAAAGGCCTTGATACTAAAATAGTATTTCTTATTTACGTTGATCTTTTGTGGGCACCAATAAAAGAAAAGCTCAATAATCCCGATAGATTTGTGCTTATGTTTGCACCGATCACCCGAACATATTCATCCAATATGGCTGACTGCGGTGAATTTGTCGGTAAGTTACCCTCTTACAGCAGAAATAATAATAAAATACCGTCATCTCTTGCGGAGAACATTGCTCACTTAAAGAACTGGCAAAATCAGTCTGATTGCGATTCTTTTGATTTTGATTATCATTATATGTGGGATCATTTTAAGGATATCGGCAATTTCAAAACAGCCAGAGTGTTATTCGAAGATATTCAATCGTTAGAAAAGATTGGTCTTAACGGTCTTGTCAGTTGCCAATGTATTCGCTCGTTCTTCCCACACGGCCTTGGCATGAATGGAATGGCAGAAGCACTTTGGGATAAATCAAAAAACTTTGATGACGTATCTGATAAGTATTTTATGAGTGCTTACGGCAAACACGGAAAAGAGGTTGCTGCTTATTTTGTTAAATTATCAGAGCTTTCCGATCCTGTTTTTGTTCGCGCTGAGTATGATAAAACGGTAAACCCCGATCTTGTTAAACAGTTTGAAGAGTGCAAAAAACTTGTGGATAAATTCGCGGAGTTTATTGATGGTATAAAAGAATATGAAAATGACGTCGTTGCTCTTTCATATGAATATTTATCCTATCAGGTGAAATTTGCAAAGCTTTATCTTGATTGGGAAATTGCACTTGCAAGCGGACAAAAGGACCTGGCGGAAACCGCGCTGGAAACAGTTATTGATTTTGCGGCAAAGACTGAAAAACAATTGCATAGGGTATTTGATTTTTATGTATTCAGAAATACTATAAAAAGAAAAATGCATGATAAGCTTATAGAAAAAATTTAAATTGTTCTTTTTATAATAAAGCAAGTTGAAGTGAATCACCAAACGGTGAGCGCATCAACTTGCTTTTTTAATATTTTTAGACTAAAGTGAGTATTATAATGTTAGGAATAATTTTAGGTGCAACTGTAGGTTGCATAAAAATTCAAAGTAAAGTTGTTTGAAAATGGAAAATAATTGTTGTATTATTTTCAATAATAAATTTTTGTTAGGAGAACATAATGAATTTCAGTGATAAGTTAGTATATTTACGTTTAAAAAACAAAATATCACAAGAGCAGCTTGCAGAACAGCTTGCGGTTTCGAGACAGTCTGTATCAAAGTGGGAGGTTGGTCAGGCATTGCCCCAAATAGATAAGGTGTTACAGCTGTGCAAAATTTTTTCAGTTACTACGGATGAGTTGTTGTATGATGACGTTGAAATTGTTGGTTCAAAAGATAATTTTAAATATGATAAGCTGGAAGGGAAAAATAAATATTTCGGCACGGACGGCTTCAGGGGAGAAGCAAACGTCACTTTAACTTCTGTTCAGGCGTATAAAGTCGGAAGATTTCTCGGTTGGTATTTTTCACTCAATCAATCATCTAATTACAGACCTAAAATTGTTGTGGGGAAAGATACCCGCCGTTCAAGTTATAATATCGAATATTCTTTGGTCGCAGGTATTACGGCATCGGGTGCTGATGCATATATGCTACACGTGACAACTACGCCGAGTGTATCTTACGTCACAAGGCTTGAGGGATTTGACTGCGGAGTTATGATTACTGCGTCACATAATCCTTTTTATGATAACGGAATTAAAATAGTAAATAAGTTTGGCGAAAAAATTGACGATAATACTGCGTTGCTCATAGAAGCATACATTGACGGTAATATGTCGGCCCTTGGCATCAAAGAAGATATCCCTTTTGCTGTAAGAGATAAAATAGGGTGTATCGTTGACTATGTTGCAGGCAGAAACAGATACGTCGGATATCTTATATCCCTTGCATCGCATTCATATAAACACTTGAGAATTGGACTTGACTGTGCAAACGGAGCTTCATGGATGATCGCGAAGGCTGTCTTTGATGCTCTCGGTGCAAAAACGTACGTTATCGGCGCATCCCCTGACGGAGTTAACATCAATTATGATTGCGGGTCGACAAAAATCGATAGATTATGTAAACTTGTAAAGGAAGAGCATCTTGATATCGGAATTGCGTTTGACGGTGATGCTGACAGGTGTATTGCTGTTGATGAATACGGTAACGTCGTGGACGGTGACGGAATACTGTATATACTTGCAAACAGACTTAAAAGTCGTGGAATGCTTGAAAAAGATACAGTTGTAGCAACTGTAATGACAAATTCGGGTCTTGAAAAATCGCTTTCCAAGAGTGGAATCAGCTTTATAAGAACAAACGTCGGTGACCGATTTATATATGAATCTATGCAGGAAAACGGCTATAGCTTGGGCGGTGAGCAGTCAGGACATATCATTATGAAAAAATACGCAACAACAGGTGACGGTATATTAACGGCAATAATGCTTATAGAACAAATGTGTGATGAAAAAGTGTCACTTGCTCAGCTTGTTAAAAATTTCAAAAAGCTGCCTCAATACGAAGTCAGCATAAAAGTAAAAAATAAAGATGATGTTTTTGAAGATCGTGACGTTACAGAAAAAATTAGTATTATTCAAAAAGAGATAGGTACAGATGGACGAATACTGTTAAGAAAAAGCGGAACCGAACCTGTTGTCAGAATAATGGCTGAGCATACGTCGCTTGATAAATGTAAAAAATATGTTGCAGAACTGTCGTCGGTAATAATTCAAAAGGGGTATAAATGTGATTAGTACGACTGATCTTTATGATTATAATGGAAGCTTGGTTTATGATATGCTTGATAAAACCGAGTATCCGTGGCAAGCACTCCCGTTAATAAACGGTTTTATTATTCACTGTATAAGTGAAGGATTATACGGATATAAAAAGTTTAGAGAAAACATTATTATTGGAAAAAACGTAACTATAGAAGATTACAGTACAATTAAAGGACCGTGTATTATCGGAAATAATACGGTAATTAGGTCGGGTGTCTATATTCGTGAAAACGTAATCATAGCAAATGATTGCGTTGTCGGAAATTCGACAGAACTTAAAAATTGCATACTTATGGAACGCGTTCAGGCACCGCATTACAATTATATAGGCGATTCGATTTTAGGATGCGGTGTACATTTGGGTGCGGGTGTTATCTGCTCTAATCTGAAAAATAATAAACGAAGCGTTTGCATAGGTGAGCAAAAAATTGATACACTAATGCGAAAGGTAGGCGCTTTTATCGGTGACGGTGCTGATATCGGTTGCAGCTGCGTTTTGAACCCCGGGACTGTTATAGGAAAAAATACGGTAGTATATCCTTTGATTTCGTTGCGCGGAGTGTATCCCGAATCTGTTATAGTGAAAAACGCAAACAATATTGTTGAAAGAAGGAATTAAGTATGTGTGGAATTATCGGGTATTCAGGAAATAAAAACGCAGGAGAAACAATAATTAAAGGGTTACATGCACTTGAATACAGAGGTTATGATTCGGC
>JAZPZR010000050.1:0-2191 GCA_045544795.1 Eubacteriales bacterium | reverse complement strand
GCGCGGATAAAGTAACGATAACCCTGGTAGGAATCGCAATAGGCAGTATTCTTTCTGCAGGAATTTCTACTATAAAAACAATTTTTCCCGATTGCCAATACGATTCTAATATCTTCACGATCGGAAGTCTTTCGGGAATCACCTACAGCCGATTGTTTCCTGCGGCTTATATAATCATAATCACACTGATTATAACGCTATTCACATCACGTTACATTGATGCTATATGCCTTGGTGACAGTATTGCTAAAAGCATCGGAATAAACATAAATCTTACACGGTTTATCTTGCTTATACTTGCATGTACACTTGCAGGGTGTGCTGTCAGTTTTGCAGGTCTTATAGGATTTGTGGGGCTTATTGTTCCGCATATTGCAAGAAAGCTTGTCGGTGCAAAGCACGCGTTGTTATTACCTGCATCAGCACTTGGAGGAGCAATTTTGGTAACTGTTTGTGACACGCTTGCAAGAGTGATTTTTGCACCATATGAAATTCCCGTCGGAATCGTGTTGTCATTTATAGGCGGTCCGTTCTTTATTTTTCTTATATTCATACAAAGAAAGCACAAAAGACATGATTAAACTCAATGACGTTTCATTTAAATATGGAAATAACACAGTACTTTCAGATATATCACTTGATTTTGAAATTCCAAAGCTATACGGAATAATAGGTCCAAACGGTTCGGGCAAAACAACGCTGTTAAATATTATTTCACGACAGTTAAAAATGCAAAGCGGAGAATTATTATTTGATAACATACCTTACGATGCTTTTTCACGCAATGAATTTGCAAAAAAAGTCGCCTTTCTTCCGCAACACCTGACAAAATCACAAATGACGGTCAGAGATTTTGTTTCTTTCGGCAGATTTCCTCACCTTGGTCTTTCGAAAAAACTTTCACAAAATGATGAAAATATTGTTGACGAGCATTTATATCTGACAGATACGGCTCATCTTTCACAAAAACAAATGTGTAATCTTTCAGGCGGAGAGCAACAACGTGCTCACATCGCTATGGTACTTTCGCAGGATACACCGTATATAATGTTGGATGAACCGACCTCTTTTCTTGACGTATCTTCAAAATTCGATTTATTCAAAAAGCTTAATATAATTAAAAATAAGCAAAAATGTATCATTACAGTAATACACGATATTGCTCTTGCGTTGCGCTTTTGCGATAGTATTATTCTGCTCAACAACGGAAAGCTTGTAAAAGCGGGTACCCCTGACGATATAATTTCAGACAATTGTCTTGACGATGTATTTAATATAACGTGCAAAAAAATATCTATTGGTAAAAAAACTGAATATATTATTTGTCCGAAAGAGGTGGACGCATGAACAACGTAATAAAGCAGTTATTCAATAGAAAATCAACAAGGATTTTCACAAACAAAAGTATTTCCGATACAGATAAGAATTATATCATTGAGTCTGCCGCCATGGCACCAACCGCGGGAAATCAGCAGCTTTATACAATAATTGACGTGACAGACCAAAAGCTTAAAGATAAACTATCTGTCAGCTGTGATAACCAGCCGTTTATAGCAGATGCAAAAATGGTACTGATATTCTGTGCGGATTGCAGAAAATGGTATAAAGCGTTTGAATATGCCGGCTGCAAACCGAGAGTTCCCGACGCCGGTGACCTTATGCTTGCCGTAACAGACACCGCAATTGCCGCGCAAAATGCAGTAACTGCGGCTCACAGTCTCGGAATCGGGTCATGTTATATCGGTGATATTATGGAAAACTATGAGATACATAAAGAAATGCTGGCACTCCCCGATTATGTATTTCCTGCTGTAATGATCGTATTCGGATATCCTACAAAACAGCAAAAAGAACGCGAGAAACCCGTAAGAGTTGACACGGAATATATCGTTCATCAAAACAGCTATCACGATTTTGATGCAGAAGAGTTAAAAAATATGCTTGAATACAAATCAGGCGAAAACTCATATGAAAGCTGGATAAAAAAATTCTGTGACAGAAAATATAACAGCGACTTTTCCATTGAAATGTCAAGGTCTGTAAAAAAATATTTAGATGAATATATTTCAAAATAGAAACAAGCCTGTCGAAAACGACAGGCTTGTTTCTATTTAATTATTTTTTCTGCGTAACGTACTGTTTCCATAGCATCGCTTGCATATTTGTCTGCACCGATCATGTTTGCATATTC
>JAZPZR010000049.1:0-2315 GCA_045544795.1 Eubacteriales bacterium | reverse complement strand
GCAAAAGACGGAGGGAGAGACCAAAATAGCAGTAATTCCTATGTTTTTCTCTCCCTCAGTCGCTTCGCGACAGCTCCCTCGTCAGAGGGAGCTGGGTTTTGCAAGTGCGTATTTTGCGGTTCAGGCAATTTTACCATCCCGATAAACCACGATTTATTTCACATTAACGGAGATAGGACAATGAATATAATTATTGAAAAAGCAAAGCCCTCGGATGCGGAAGAAATATTACAATACTTAAAGCAGATAGGTTCTGAGACGGATAATCTGTCTTTTGGCAAAGAGGGTCTTCCGTTTTCACCCGAAGCGGAAGCGGAATATCTTTCCCGACTTGAAAATTCCCGCGACAGCATTATGCTTATAGCAAAGGCCGATAACAAAATAGTCGGCAGTGCAGACCTTAACCGTCTGCCCCGAAGAATGTGCCACCGCGGTGAAATGAGCGTGTCGGTACTGAAAGAATATTGGAACCAGGGCATCGGCAGCAGCCTGACAGGTGAGATATTACGCTTTGCAAGGGACAATTCTTTTGAAATTATCGATCTGCAGGTAAGAAGTGACAACATATCCGCAATTCACCTTTATGAAAAATACGGTTTTGTAAAAACAGGCTCCCATCCTGCCTTTTTTAAGATCGGTAACACGGAAATATCCTTTGACTATATGTTTTTAAGACTAAATTAAAAAAGCACCCTTACGGGTGCTTTTTTATTATGTTTTTGTGTAATTTAATTACTCAGCCTCGATAGACTCTGTGGGGCAAACACCCTCACAAGCGCCACAATCGATGCACTCAGCAGCGTCGATAACGTAGATGCCGTCGCCTTCCTTAATTGCGCCTACGGGGCATTCACCCTCGCAAGAACCACAAGCAATGCATGTATCTTTAATTACGTGTGCCATTTAACATTACACCTCCTTGATTTGGTTACATTTATAATATCAAATATATTTCTATATTGCAAGATGTTTTTTAATCTTTCTCAAGTCCCGACAGTGCTTCCATCTCTTCTTGTGTCACGGTATTCTTTCCCGCGCGGAGTGTACGCACCTCTTTTGCGCTGTAGTTATGCACCGTTTCTGTGCCGTCAGAGTCTTTAAAGGAAACCTTTACCTGCTGTTTTAAGGTATTTGTTTCAATAACCGTGCCGTTGCCGTCAGGCGTTTTTACAAGCGCACCCATGCGCGGCATATTTTTGCCAAGCGCCTCATAGGTGCTCTGCTCATACTGCAGACAGCACATAAGTCTTCCGCAGGTGCCCGAAATTTTGGTAGGATTGAGTGAAAGGCCCTGTTCCTTTGCCATTTTTATAGAAACGGTATGAAAATCGTTCATATACGAGCTGCAGCAAAACGGTCTTCCGCAGATTCCGAGCCCGCCCTTCATCTTACACTCATCGCGCACGCCTATCTGACGAAGCTCGATACGTGTTCTGAAGGTCATCGCAAGCTCTTTTACAAGCTCTCTGAAGTCGATTCGTGTGTCCGCGGTAAAGTAGAACAGGATCTTACTCTCATCAAAGGTATATTCCACCTCGACAAGCGTCATTTCAAGACCAAGCTTTTCTATCTTTTTCTGACAGATATCAAACGCGCGCGACTCCTTATCAGCAAGCGCCTGCATCTTTTTTATATCAATTCCGTCTGCAATTCTTATAACAGGCTTGAGAGGAGACACGATCTCCCCGTCGCTCACCTCACGGTTGCCCTGTACCACCTCACCGCACTCTTTTCCGCGCGCAGTTTCGACGATACACCAGTCCCCCTCCTTAAGCACAAGCTTACCGGGGTCGAAATAGTACATTTTTCCGCCGTTTTTAAAACGAATTCCTACTATATTTATCAATTTTATTTTCCTCCGCAAAGATGTATGGCAAGCTGTGCCGTAACGAGCGCGAGGTTGACCCTGCCCTCTTCTATAAGTGCACGCGCAGAAGAGCACTCACTCACACACCTGTAAAGTTTATCAATATTTATTTTAGCAAATTGCTGTGCATTTTTCAATATGCTGTCTGAAAATACAAGACCTTCGGTATTTTTTGTGCTGTTATACACCGCAATATCGCGAAGATATACCGTAAGCACCGCCAAAAACGGAAGTACCGCATCCTTTTTCATCCACACAAAGCATGACGCTACCGCAAAATCATCACCCGATGCCATGGCAAGCGCAAGCTTTTCGCAAACTCCCGCATTTTCAAGATAGCTTTTGTCCGAGGCAAGACGTATGGCATAGCCGATATTTCCCGATGCCGCACGCATAAAAGTCCGAAGCCGGTCGTCGCTGTAGCCCTCAAGCACTGTTTTTAAATACC
>JAZPZR010000048.1:0-7014 GCA_045544795.1 Eubacteriales bacterium | reverse complement strand
AAATCGGATTTTGCACGCTTTTGCTCCATCTCCTCCTCGGTAAGCCACATGTTTGAGTAGAGAAGGGGGATGCCGTTTGGACTTTCATCCTCAATATCAAGGCAAGCCTTGTCCGAGGTCATATTGTAGCTGACGTAAATGTCGGGATCGCTTACGTCCGCGCCGTTTTCACAGTCACTCTTCACCTCAGCCGCCGTACGTGCATCGTAGTAGATGGTAATTTCCGAAACACTGCCATGGAAGGGCGGATGGTTCTGATACTGCGAGTCACCGCCGATAGTGAGATGTGTATTAAACGTCTCTTTATCGTAGTCGGGATAGAAATAATCTTTACCGCAAATCTCACCGTTAACGTAACAGCTGATAACGCCCGATCCACCGTCGTGAACGATAGCAAGGTGCGTACGCTCGCCTGTAAAAAGATTTACTTTATCGAAGGTCAACGTGTAGGTGTTGCCCCTGCTGTCACTGAAGCGGTACAGCGGCGCACCGTCTGCCGTAACTTCAATATTGACGTGACTTTCAGCGCCCTCGTCGTAGTTACCGAGAAGCACGCCTGCCTCAGCCGTGTCTTCGGGAACGGTGATCCACGCCTCGTAAGTGTGAGGTGCGCTCTTTGGTGTCTGTGTAATGTAATACAGGTGATCGCCCTGTTTTACACGCGGATAGTATTCCTCGGCATATTCGCCGAACATAATGCCCGCGTCCTCTGTTGCTGCCATTGCAGGTACAAAGACGAGCATTGAAAGCACCATGCAAAAAGCAAGACAGATAGAAATTACTCTTTTCATTGTTTTCCTCCCAAAAAATATTTATACATATTTATTTTAATACTTTTATTTTCATTTATCAATAGATAATAATAAAAAGGAATTGCGGTATCGCAATTCCTTTTTAAGACTATAAATTAAACATTTTTTTAGATGCAAATACAGGGTCTGACGTTACGTTAACACGCATTTTGCGAAGCACCG
The DNA here is from genome assembly GCA_045544795.1 of Eubacteriales bacterium. GTDB lineage: Bacteria > Bacillota > Clostridia > Oscillospirales > QAKW01 > RGIG9041. The sequence continues at coordinate 6,040 of JAZPZR010000048.1, read as the reverse complement.
ACTCGTCACCCGAATTGAGCATATGCGTGCAGTGAAGCTCACATCCGCGAAGAAGCGGAAGCTGTTCTACCGCTTTTTTTGCAACAGGGTCTGTTACCGCGCAGATATAAAGCGCAGACAGAACGTCATCCGTCTTAAGCACGCTCGCAGTTGTCGACGACCCGCCGAGAAGCTCGTTTTTAAGTGAAAGCAGCGGCTCAAGCACCGTCGGGCTCATAAGCAGAGTTGATTTCGGAATATCAGCCATGACCTTGATACTGTTAAGAAGCGCGCCTGAGCATGCGCTCATAAGCTGTGTTGCCTTACCCGCGATAATTCTGCCGTCGGGAAGTTCGATCGCAGCCGCAGGAACACCGCCGCACGCCGCGCTCTTTCTTCTCGCCTGCGCAACGACAGGTCTGTCAGTTTCCTTGATACCAAGCTGTTCCATTATCATGCGAAGCTTTTCTACAGTCTCAGGCTTTTCCCTGCCCTGCTTGAGATCGCATCTGCCTGCAAAATATCTGCGGATTATCTCCTGCTTGCTTGCCTCACGGCAAGCCTCATCGTCAAATATCGCATAGCCTGCCATGTTAACACCCATATCTGTAGGTGAGCAATAGAATTTATCGTTACCCGTGATTTTTGAAAGCGTTCTGTGAACAATGGGAAACGCCTCAACGTCGCGGTTGTAGTTTACTGTCATCTTACCGTAGTTTTCAAGATGGAAGGGGTCGATCATATTGACGTCCTGAAGATCAGCCGTTGCCGCCTCATACGCAAGGTTGACAGGATGCTTGAGCGACAGGTTCCATATAGGAAAGGTCTCATATTTACCGTAGCCCGCCTTGACACCGCGTCTGTGCTCATGATATACCTGCGAAAGACAGGTCGCAAGCTTACCTGTGCCGGGACCGGGTGCTGTTACGACAACAAGCGGTTTTGTAGTCTCAATATACGGATTTGAACCAAAGCCCGCATCCGACACGATAAAGTCAACGTCATGCGGATAGCCCGCGATAGGCTTGTGCACGTAATACTTTATACCGCGGTCCTCAAGCACGCGGATAAACTTGTCCGTTGCCTCCTGACCCGTGTATTTTGTAATAACTATTGAGTTTACGTCAATATCCATCGACTTTACAAGATCAAGCTGACGCAAAAGATCAAGATCGTAGCTGATACCGAGGTCAGCACGTATCTTACTCTTTTCAATATTTTCAGCGCTTATACAAAAGATTATCTCCACCTGCTCACGCATGGTACGCAGCATACGTATCTTTGCATCGGGCACAAAGCCGGGAAGCACACGTGCCGCATGAAAATCGTCAAAAAGTTTACCGCCGAATTCGAGATACAGCTTACCGTCAAAGCGCGCAATACGCTCAAGAATATTTTCACGCTGCTTTTTCATATACAAATCATTATCAAAACCTTTTTTAAACACGGCAAACTGCCCTCCTTTATAAACAACTCTTTTATTTTATCACATTATTTTTTTCAGTTCAACGGGAAAAATAAAAAAATTAAAAAATTAAAATGCGGAAGAGAGTTCTTCCGCATTTTAATGCAGAGTGTCAAAAAACCATTCTTTTAATTTGACACTCTGATGTGACTTTCAAAAAAGAGTGCAGATTTCGTGAACTCGACCCGAAGTCGTATGTGATACTACGAGAGGGAGAGTTCGCGGAAAGTGAAGAAATCCCATGAAAATATTGATTTTTATGGGATCTTTTATTTGCTGTTGCGGGAGGATAATATCCTCCCCTACTACCCCTCCGTCTCGCTTCGCTCGACACCTCGCCTGACAAGTGGAGGCAAGGGTGTAATCCTTTTCTTCACGGTCTGTGCCTTTTTTGACAGTCACAATTAAAATCATATTTTCATACAGGTGTCCCATGCGCCCCAGATAACAGTACGCAGATTTCCGACAGCTGACGCGTCGCCGATAACGTGCACGTGCTTTGATTTTTTGGCGATTGGGGCGGGGTTATAGCCTACAGACAGAATAACCGAATCTGCATCTACTTTAAAGGTATTGCCCTCTTTGCCCTTAAGTGTCACGCTTCCTTCATTTATCTCAACAAGCGAGGTTTCAAGATGTACGGGAACCTCATTGGTTTTGAAGAAATCACGCAGATAGCTTGTATTCGCAAGACAGATACCGGGGGTCGTTATAAGGTCATCCTGCATTTCAACTACCACAGGCTTTTTGCCGTTAAGATACAGATCGTATGCGATCTCACAGCCTGTAAGACCGCCGCCTATTACAACCACCTTTTCACCAACGGTCTTATTACCAAGAAGATAGTCCACCGCCTCGACTGCAGTATCCGCGCCCTTTACGGGAATATTTTTTGCTTTGGCACCCGTGGCTACGATGATCTCGTCGGCATCAAGCGATTTTACGTCCTTTATCTCGGTGTTCAGCTTTACGTCAATGGGATACTTTGAAAGCTCACGTATATACCACGCAATAAGTGCCCTGTCTTTTTCCTTGAATCCGGGTGCGGCAGCGGCTATAAACACACCGCCGAGACTTCCACTCTTTTCATAAAGCGTTACGCTGTGACCGCGCTTTGCAAGAACTATTGCCGCCTCCATACCGCCGATACCGCCGCCGATAACAGCAACGTTCTTTTTCTTTTTGGCAGGCTCTATACGGTATTTTTTAGACTGCATCGTTTCAGGATTAAGGGCACAGCGCGCAAGACCCATCGTGTCCTTCAGGTCCTGCGTATTTGCATGGCCTTTTGATGAAGAGAAATTAAAGCAACCGCTGTGACAGCAGATACAGGGCTTGATATCCTCAAGTCTGTCGTCTATAAGCTTTGTGATCCATTCGGGGTCTACAAGGAACTGACGTGCAACACCGACGGCATCTATCCTGCCTTCAGACACCGCCTTTGCGCCAACCCCTGCATCCATTCTGCCTGCGCAGACAACGGGGATATCAACAAATTTCTTGATATGTGCAACGTCATCAAGGTTGCAGTTTTCGGGCATATACATCGGCGGATGCGCCCAGTACCATGAGTCGTAGGTTCCGTTATCGGCATTGAGCATATCGTAGCCTGCATCCTGCAGATACTTTGCCGCCTTTTCCGATTCCTCCATATTACGTCCGACCTCGGTATACTCCTCACCCGGCATCGCGCCCTCGCAAAAGCCCTTCATTTTAGACTCTACCGAATAGCGCAAAGACACGGGAAAATCGTTACCGCAGGCTGTCTTTATAGCCTTTACTACCTCGGCTGCGAAACGGTAGCGGGTTTCAAAACTGCCGCCGTATTCATCGGTACGCTTGTTGAAAAATTCTATAGCGAACTGGTCAAGAAGGTACCCCTCATGAACAGCGTGAACCTCCACACCGTCAACGCCCGCATCCTTACAAAGCTTTGCGGTTTTTGCAAACGCTTCGATAATCTCATGAATCTGCTCTACCGTCATTTCGGGACACTCAATATCGTGAGCCCAGCGCGATTTTTGCGGTGAGGGAGACGCAAGCTCATGAGACGTATCAATAATCGGTTTTACTATCGCGCGTGTGATCTTATTTTTATGAAGGGGTGCCACAAGCTCGGTGATTGCCCATGAGCGTCCCATACCTGCAGTAAGCTGAACAAACAGCTTTGCGCCTGTTTTATGGATCTCATCCATAAAGACCTTGAGTTCGTCAAACATTTTAGGATTCTGCCACAGCCATTTACCCCAGAAGGTATCGCGAAGGGGTGCAATACCCGGAATTATAAGTCCGACGTTGTTGTTTGCACGTTCAAGAAAAAGCTTTGCCGCTTCCTTATCAAAGCCGCAGCCTGTAAGCACAAACCAGCCAAAAAGTGACGTGCCGCCCATAGGACACATTACGATCCTGTTTTTGATCTCGACGTTGCCTATCTTCCACGGCGTAAATAATGCCTCGTATTTATTATCCATTATTTTTCTCCTTATTTTAATATACAAATTATAGTTGACAAATCAACTTCTGTCAAGTGATCTTCTCTACTTTGATATAAGGCGTGCCGTCAGGTGCAAGAGGGTGCGATGACCCTTCAAGGTCGGGTGTACCCCACGGATTGTCGTAGTCAATACCCATATCCTGCGGCAATCTGTAGTCGGGCAGATTGTCACGCTCTGTTAACACCTCGCGTATCGCCTGCAGGTATTTAAAACCGAATTCGAGCGAGGGCATTACGTAATGTCCCTCATCCCACTCGTTCCAGTTATCTATCATTATTATTTTTGAGGATACAGTGCCCGCGGGCGTGCTTTTTACAAGCTTTTCAAGTAACCTTCTGTAGCCCTCGGGTCTCAGCTTCCATATCTTTCTTGTCTTTTCAGGCTTTTCTGTCGCTTTTTTCTTAAGTATTGTATGAAAGCGGGGCGAGGGGTCCCACATACAAGAGGCTGTCGGCACGAAAAAGTCGGGATCGTACGCGATTCTGCGTAAATTCTGTCTGAGCTGGTCTTCTATTATAAATTCCTCGTCGGGAAGCTCTTTTTTAACCTCGATACAGTAAGGAAAGGTGAAATCATATCCGCGCGCCTTGAAATCATCAAGCACCGACATATCTTCCTTGCGGTATTCAAGGGCTATGTACATACCGTCAAAGCCGTGCTCTTTTGCAATTTCACGCAGTCTGTCAAAGCACCTTTTCTGCGCCGCCGCGTTTTCAAAGCTGTCTGCAAGCTGACGCGAATTGTCATATATAAACAGTACCGGCTTGTTGTCTATCTTAAGATAGTTTTTTCGCAGAAAATAATTTTCAAGCCAGAAAGGCATGAGGTTATTTTCAACGTCATAAGCATCCGTTGAGCCCCACGGCTTTTGCATTTCAAACATGATAGCAAAATTCATTTTATCGCAATAGGACGCGTTTAAAAATCCCTCATGCAGACCGCGGCCTGAGCGAAGCGCAGACACCTCCATCGGCATGCCAACGTTTTCAGGCATACGGTACCAACAAAAGACAAAGCAGTTTATACCGTGTTCAAGCGCCCATTTTATATGTACGTCCTGCACTGCGGGCGACGATTCGTTATAATACCCGCCTAGCGGTGTGCGTTCGGGATAGTTTTTAAGGTCGAGAAAAGCATTGTGCACTCCCGCCTCCCCCGGTGTCCACGCAGGATAGACGTGCGCGGCAACTATACGTCCGTCAGTTACGGAAGCAGGGTTTATATCCGGAACCTTATCATATAATTTAATGTTGTACATAATATCACCTCGTCATTTATTATACTATATAATGAAAGAAATGCAAAGTATTATTGACAAAACATATTTATACATGTTAGAATACGGGAGTTATGGATATTATGTTTTTTGTAAAAAGTGCATTATTCGGTGTAGGTCTTGCAATGGATGCGTTTTCAGTTTCCCTTGCAAACGGACTTAACGAGCCGTGTATGAAGAAAAACAAAATGCTTACCGTCGCAGGCGTGTTTGCATTCTTCCAGGCACTTATGCCGCTTATCGGCTGGGTGCTTGTTCACACTCTCGTCAGTCTGTTTTCACAGCTGTCCGTTATAATTCCGTGGGCGGCGCTTATAATACTTTGTTATATCGGCGGTAAAATGATATACGACAGCCGTAAATGTGAGTGCGAACAGCCGCAGGGCGTCGGCTTTAAGGCGCTTATCATTCAGGGCATCGCAACGTCTATCGACGCGCTGTCTGTCGGTCTTGATATTGCGGACTATAATTTTATAATGGCGCTGACGTCGGCGGTAATTATTGCCGCGCTCACCTTTGTGATATGCTTTTGCGGTATAATCATCGGTAAAAAAGCAGGCACCTTCCTTTGCGGAAAGGCGGGCATCTTCGGCGGATGTATACTTATCTTTATAGGTTTGGAAATATTTATCTCGGGAGTATTCTTTAAATAATAAAATGCTTACACATGAATTTGTGTAAGCATTTTTTCAGAGTGTCAAAAAACCATTCTTTTAATTTGACACTCTGATGTGACTTTCAAAAAAGAGTGCAGATTTCGTGAACTCGCGCTCGTCGGCGTACAATGGTACGGTAGAGAGCGAGTTCGGGGGAAGTGAAGAAATC
>JAZPZR010000047.1:0-15236 GCA_045544795.1 Eubacteriales bacterium | reverse complement strand
ATGGGTTAAGAAAATGTGAACAAAAATACGATTTTTATTTAAAACTGTCAAAATCACGCGAGATTTCTGATATTTCGGCGTTTCCGCTGAACATGTCGCGAAGCTTAGAGCATATAACATCAAAGTCAGTAAGCTTTACGGTTATATCAAGAGTTACCGCCTCACCGAATACCGTGTCGTTTACGTTGTGTGAGTAACTCTCCAGAAGCTTGAGCACACGGTCGTAGCCCGAGTAGGAAAAGGACGCCGTAAATCTGACCCCCTGTTCACGCACCGCCTTGCCTGCAGAGGCAATTCCGTCGGCAGCGCCCTTGGCATATGCCCGTACAAGACCGCCGGCGCCAAGCAGTATTCCTCCGAAATAACGCGTCACTACCACGCATACGTCGTAAATGTCCTCTTTTTTCAGCACCTCAAGCATCGGCATGCCCGCAGTACCCGACGGCTCACCGTCGTCCGAAAACCGCTCGATCCTCGGCTCGCGTATCCTGTAGGCAATGCAGTTGTGTGTTGCATCGCTGTGACGCGCGCGGATGCTGTCTATAAACTCGGTTGCCTCTTTTTCGCTTGTGACGTGCGCAAGATATGTAATAAACCTGCTCTTTTTTTCGACAAACTCCGTAGTGCTGTCGTGTGCAGGCACAAAATAACTCTGTTCCAATATGATCACCGATTATATTTTACCCCAAAAGCCTACCTATTTCAAGTATATACAAATAATTTACCGACTTTTGATCAAAATATTAAAAAAATGTTTGACAGACGGATGATTTTGTTGTATAATAACTCACGATGTTTAACTATGCTTGGCTGTGCGGTGGTCACCGCCGGCGGCGCGGTATAGCCGGACAAATCTACAGAAAGGTGAATAAAAGACATGATTAAAAAGGAAGTAAAGACTTCAGTTATCGAGAATAACAGACTTCATGAGACAGATACAGGTTCTCCTGAGGTTCAGATTGCTATTCTTACTGCAAGAATCAACGAGCTTACAGAGCATCTTAAGAAGAATCCCCACGATCATCATTCAAGACGCGGCCTTCTTAAAATGGTAGGTAACAGACGTAACCTTCTTAACTACCTCATCAAGACCGATATTACAAGATATCGTGCTATCATTGAGAAGCTCAACATCAGAAAGTAATTACATTTATAGGCGGGATTTGGGAACAAGTCCCGCCTGTAAGACTTTTTATCGGCGCGCGGTTTAGCAGTTAAATACACTATCAGGGGATAGTGCATCTGAGTGTTAAACAGCGGCCGTAACATTATTATTTTTACGGAGGTACACTTAAATGTACGAAAATCACAGGATTTTTGAAACAGAGATAGCAGGCAGAAAGCTTGTTGTCGAAACAGGTAAGTTTGCAGAGCTTGCTAACGGTTCTGCGCTTGTCCGCTACGGTGAGACGGTAGTTTTGGCTACTGCAACCGCTTCGTCAAAGCCGCGTGACGGTATTGACTTTTTCCCTCTTTCAGTTGACTTTGAGGAGAGAATGTATTCAGTAGGCAGAATCCCCGGCAGCTTTATGCGCCGTGAGGGCAGACCCAGTGAAAAGGCTATCCTTTCTTCACGTGTTATCGACCGTTCTATCCGTCCGCTTTTCCCCAAGGATATGCGTAACGACGTAAACGTTAACATCACGGTTATGGCTGTTGATCAGGATTGTATTCCCGAAATCGTCGGTATGATGGGCGCTTCGATCGCACTTTCAATTTCAGACATTCCCTTCGGCGGACCTATCAGCGGTGTTTCGGTAGGTTACGTTGACGGTCAGTACGTATTCAACCCCGGTGTCAGCGCACGCGAGGCTTCGCAGATGGCAGTAACCGTTGCATCAACCGCTTCAAAGGTTACAATGATCGAGGCAGGCGCTAAAGAGGTTGACGACGAGGTTATGATACAGGGTATCATGGCAGGTCATGCGGAAAATCAGAAGATAGTCGAGTTTATCAATTCTATCGTTGCTGAGATAGGTAAAGAGAAATTCACTTTCGAGTCATGCGACGTTGACCATGACCTTTTTGATGCTATCAAGGATTATGCTATCGAGGATATCAAAAAAGCGCTTGATTGCGGTGATAAAGTAAAAAGAGACAGTGATATAAATGACGTATACGCAAAGGTACACGCTCAGTTTGACGCTGAGAATGAAGAGCGTATCGGCATGATCGACGAGTGCCTTTACAAGCTTCAGAAGTACGTTGTACGTCATTGGCTTTCAGAGGAGGGCAAGCGTGTTGACGGCAGAGGCATCAATGATCTCCGTCCTCTCCATGCAGAAGTAGGTCTTCTTCCCAAGGTACACGGCTGCGGTATGTTTGCCCGCGGTAAGACACAGGTTCTCACAGTTGCAACTCTCGGTATGATCTCAGACGAGCAGATCATTGACGGTCTTGAGTCTGACGTAGAAACAAAGAGATATATGCACCACTACAACATGCCCGGCTTCACAACGGGTGAGGCAAAGCCTTCAAGAAGCCCCGGCAGACGTGAGATAGGACACGGCGCTCTTGCTGAACGCGCACTTGAGCCTGTAATTCCTTCGGTTGAAGAGTTCCCTTACGCTATCCGTCTTGTATCAGACGTTCTTACTTCAAACGGTTCGACCTCACAGGGCTCGATCTGCGGTTCAACTCTTGCACTTATGGATGCAGGTGTTCCGATAAAGGCTCCCGTTGCAGGTATTTCATGCGGTCTTATCACACGTGATGACGGCAGCTTTATGACAATGGTCGACATTCAGGGCATCGAGGACTTCTTCGGTGATATGGACTTTAAGGTAGCAGGTACCAAAAAGGGTATCACAGCTATTCAGATGGACATCAAGGTTGTCGGTCTTACAGAGGCTATCATCAGAGAGGCTATTGAAAAGACACGCGATGCAAGATACTATATTCTTGACGAGGTAATGCTCAAGGCTATTGCTGAGCCAAGACCCGACGTTAAGGAGTGGGCACCCAAGGTTATCACCTTCAAGATCGACCCCGAAAAGATTCGTGACGTTATCGGTTCGGGCGGTAAGGTTATCCAGAAGATCGTTGCTGACACAGGTGCAAAGATAGATATCGAGGATGACGGTTCCGTATTTATTTCAGCTGCTGAAAAGGCTGCTTCGGACAAGGCACTTGAGATAATCAAGGGTATCGTGTTCGAGCCTGAGATAGGCGCTATCTACAGAGCAACCGTAGTAAAACTCATGCAGTTCGGTGCGTTTGTTGAGTTTGCTCCGGGTAAAGAGGGACTTGTTCACATCTCAAAGCTTGATACAAAGCGTGTTGAGAAGGTTGAGGATCTTCTTTCAGAGGGTGACGAGATCTACGTTAAGTTCATGGAGATAGACGAAAAGGGCAGATATAACCTTTCAAGAAAAGATGCGCTTTTGGATATGCAAAACGGCGCTTCCGTAAACTAACTATTTTTAAAGCGAGGAGTGACTGTTACTCCTCGCTTTGCGCATTTTAAGGAGAATAAAATGATAAGATATAATAACGACTATAATCACGGCGCGCATCCTGATATCATCCGTGCGTTTGCAGATACCAACAATAACGCATACGGCGGCTACGGTAAGGATGAATGGTGCGAGAGTGCGAAGACGGAAATTAAAAAATACCTTGGTGACGTAAATGCCGATATACACTTTGTCGTAGGCGGCACGCAGGCAAACCTTATTGTTATAGCATCGGCTCTTCGTCCGTTTGAGAGCGTTATCAGCGCAGATTCGGGTCATATCAACGTACACGAAACAGGCGCGGTGGAGGCAACAGGCCATAAGGTACACGCACTCCCGTCGGTAAACGGTAAAATTACAGCAAAGCAGGTTGACGAGGTTGCATCTGATTTTGAGGAAAGCACGGTGCCTGAGCATATTACCTGTCCGCGTATGGTATATATTTCATTCCCGACAGAGTACGGTACAGTCTATTCAAAGTCAGAGCTTTGCGAACTGTCTGACGTCTGCAAAAAGCACGGTCTGTATCTCTTTATTGACGGCGCACGCCTTTCCTACGGTCTTGCGGCGCAGGGCGGTGACGTGGCGCTTGAGGATATTGCAAAATACGCTGACGTATTTTATATCGGCGGCACAAAGTGCGGCGCTATGTTCGGTGAGGCGGTCGTTATTACAAACGATGCACTTAAGCCAAACTTCAGAAGCTACATGAAGCAAAACGGCGCGATGCTTGCAAAGGGTTGGACACTCGGTATTCAGTACTACACGCTTTTCAAGGACGGCCTCTATTTCGAGATAGCAAAAAAATCTATCGAATATGCAAGCCGTATAAAGAACGCATTTTTACAAAAATCAATTCCCATGTATATAGACAGCCCTACAAATCAGCTTTTTGTTGTTGTGGACAGGGCAACTGCCGATAAGCTCGCCGAAAAATACGTCTATGAGCTTGAGGGAAAGCTTGACGATAAACTTATAATCCGTTTTTGCACCGCATGGAGTACAGAGGAATGCGATGTGGATTCACTTGTTGAGGATATTGGTAAACTGTAATGATCAAAGATAATACAAAACGTATACTTTTAATATCTGCCGCAATTATACTGATGCTTACGGTGGCATTCAATCTTACTGTGGTATGGATGGCTTTAAAATCGTTGTTTGCGATTTTTACACCGATACTTATCGGACTTTGTATAGCATTCGTGCTCAATCTTATAATGCGCCTTTTTGAACGCTACGTTTTCAAGGGCCTTTCCACCGAGAAAAAACCGCGTCCGACCCTTGTGCGCATCTTAAGCCTTGTTTCAACGATAATTACGGCAATTATTGCAATTGCTCTTATTCTGCTTGTAATTATCCCGCAGGTCATAAAAACCGCAAACTCAATTGTTGCGGGCTTTCCGTCCTTTGCATCGCGTGCAACAGTATTTGTGCGCGAGCTTCTTGAACGCTTTGACGTAAAGCCTGAGCGTATTACTGAGCTTATACTCGGCGGTGAGGCGTTTTTTGACAAGATAGCCGACTTTGCAAAAACAAATCTTAACGGTGTTGTAAAATCAGTTGTATCTATAGGCGGCTCTGTCGTAAGCGTTACATCTGATATATTCTTCGGGCTCTTTATCGCAATATATTTTCTTGCAGATAAGGATAGGATAGTCGGTCAGTGTAAGCGTCTTGTGCGCGCACTTCTTAAGCCTGAAAACTACGTCAAGGTTGCCCATATCGGTCGCGTGGCGGGAAAATCCTTTTCAAACTTCCTCAGCGGTCAGTTTTTAGAGGCAATAATACTCGGCTCACTCTGCTTTATAGGTATGCTTATTTTCCGTTTCCCGTATGCTCCCGTTATTTCCGTGCTTGTCGGTGTGACAGCGCTTATCCCCATCGTCGGTGCGTGGGCGGGCGGCGGTATTTCAGCCGTTCTTATCCTTACGCGTTCACCCATACAGGCACTCTGGTTTTTACTTTTCTTTATTGTGCTTCAGCAGATCGAGGGTAATTTTATCTACCCCAAGGTAGTAGGTAAGCAGGTAGGACTTCCGGGCGTTTGGGTGCTTATTGCCGTCGTTGTCGGCACAGGTCTTTTCGGTGCGGGCGGTGCGCTTTTATCCGTGCCTCTTGCGGCAGTGGCATATGCGCTCACGTCTGAGTTTGTTGTGACACGCGAAAAAAAACGTCAGGAAAAAGAAAATGAAGGATCTTTGGAATAATCTTAAAGATACCGACCGCCCCATTGTGCTTTACGGCATGGGTGACGGTGCTGATAAGGTGATAGATAAGCTTGCGTCCATAGGTAAAACTCCCGCGGCAGTTTTTGCAAGTGATGAGTTTGTGCGCGGGCAGAACTTCCGCGGTTATACCGTAATAAATTACGACAGGGCAAAACAGCTTTATCCCGATATGATAGTGCTTGTCTGCTTTGGCACTCAACTGACTCCCGTTCTTGATAACATAAAACGCATCGCATCGGAGTGTACGCTTTTCGCACCCGACGTTGCGGTTTACGGCGGCGGTACGTTTGATGATGATTTTTATCAAAAATCAAAGGATAAAATCGAATTTATCTCCTCCCGCCTTGCAGACGACACTTCGCGTCATGTGTTTGACAGTATTATAAAATATAAACTGTCGGGTGATATACGCTTTCTTACAGACTGTGAAACGTCTGTGGACGAATCGTATCAGAACATTCTTAACTTGCACGATAACGAAATATACGTTGACCTCGGTGCATACCGCGGTGATACCGTGTGTGAATTTTTGAATCACGTAAACGGCTGCGGTAAGATTTACGCGGTCGAGCCTGATAAAAAGAATTTTTCCAAGCTTTACGAGGCATACGGTGACAGTATTGAATGTATAAATGCCGCGGCGACAGATTGTGTAAAGCAAGTGCCCTTTACAAATAAAAAGGGCAGAAACTCACATGTGTCGGACGGCGGTGACTTTATAGCAGGTGTCAGCGTTGACAGTATTGTGGATGAAAAAGGTGCAAGCTTTATAAAATTTGACGTTGAAGGCAACGAGGCGTCGGCAATTGAGGGCGCGAAAGATACCATCCTGCGCTTTAGACCCAAAATGTGTATTGCCGCATACCACCGCTTTGACGACCTGCTTGCAATTCCGCTCAGGGTGCTTGAGATAAGACCCGATTATAAAATGTATATACGCCATTTTCCATATATTCCCGCGTGGGATACCAATTTCTATTTTGTATAAGAGGTGACTATGAAAAAGAGAATTGTCCTTTTACTTATGACTGTTTTAATGATGCTTTCTTTAACGTCGTGTAACCGCATCAGTAATTATTTTGAGTACCGTAACGATAAGCTTGGTAAAAAACAGCCTGATATCAGTTACACGCTCACTATAGAAAAAAGCGACTTTGAAAACGAGGTTGCTGTCCGCCTTGAAGAAAACGGCATAATCGTCTCCGCCGTAAGATTTCTCGGCTACGTCAAGGAAGAATATCCCGACTTTGTGTGGTATAACGGTGTATATGACCTCACCGCCGATATGTCATATGAGGAGATATGTGCAAAGCTTCAGGATGCTTCCTGCCGTATAGAATACGTAAAATTTACCGTGCCTGAAGGTAAGACCGTCCGTGATATTGCATCTATCGTTGAAAAAGCGGGAATATGCACGGCAGATGAATTTCTTGCCGCCGCTGACAGCTATGATTACGACCACGATATCATAAAGACGATTCAGACGCGTGACGCATCAAAGATCGGTTATAAGCTGGAGGGTTATCTTTTTCCCGCAACCTATGAATTCAGAAAAGATACGGTAACACCCCGCGAGGTTGTCGAGGAAATGCTTACCGCTTTTGAAAACTACATGACAAAAGACGTTATTCAGAAAGCGGAGACAATGGGTCTTGATATAAACGAGCTCATTTCATTTGCATCTGTCATTCAGGCTGAGGCGTTTACAAAAGAGTCGATGCAGTATATTTCTTCTGTTTTCTGGAACAGACTGAACTCCGACTATAAGCGTTTTGAGTCTGACCCCACCATGTTTTATGCAAAGGACCTGTCGGTGCTCCCTCATTTTACGCAGGAAATGAAAAATGCGTACGACACTTATAAATGTGTCGGCACCCCCGTAGGTCCCATAAACTGTCCGGGTATGGATACGATAAATGCGGTAGTAAACCCTGCAGATACAGATTATTTCTATTTTATAACGGATTCTGAGGGTAACTTCTACTATAATAAAACTTATGCAGAGCACGTTGCGGATTGCTATGCAACGGGACTGTGGAAGAGGTAAGATATGATAAGCTTTAAAAATAATACCTTCAGACTTACTACTAAATCGAGTGAGTACATAATGTACGTGACAGAGCATGGGCACCTTACCCATCTTCACTACGGTAAAAGGGTAGGGGATGATGATCTTTCATACGTTATAAACTGTATTCCGTCGCGTACGGGCTTTAATGCAGTGCCCCGCGGTGCTGACCGCAGTTATACGCTTGCTTCACTCCCGCAGGAGTATTCAAGTGACGGAGTGGGCGACTTCCGCTATTCTTCGGTGTCTTTTAAAAACGCAGACGGAAGCTATGCGTTTGAAGGTAAATATGCCTCCCACAAAATCACTTCAGGCAAGTATTCGCTTTCGGAAATGCCCTCGCTTTTTGCAACTGATAACGATACCGTAGATACGCTTGAAATAACGCTTACCGATCCTGTTACAAATGTAAACGTAACACTTCTTTATTCTGTTTTTGAAGAGCTTGATATTATAACAAGAGCAGTAAAAATACAAAATCTCGGTGATAAGGTGACACTTTTACGCGCAATGTCTGCAACGCTTGATTTTGTACAGGGTGATTTTGATATGCTGCACTTCCGCGGTCATCATTATCTTGAGCGCCTTGAAGAAAGGGTGTCTGTTGACCACGCGCTTGTGCAGATCGGATCGCTTTGCGGCTCGACAAGCCATCAGCATAATCCCGCCGCCGTCATCTGTTCAAAGGATGCGACCGAGACTGCGGGCGAGTGCTACGGCGTGCTGCTTATGTACACAGGTAACTTTGTTTTAAACGCTAAAAAGGACGAGTTTGCGCAGACGCGCGTGAACGTCGGTATTAATCCCGAAAAGTTTGAGTTTACGCTTGAAACGGGGGACACTTTTGAAACACCCGAGGCGGTGCTTTGCTATTCCGACCTCGGCTTTGCAAAAATGACCCATTCCTATCACGATGCATTCCGTAACAATGCCTGCCGCAGTAAATTCATGAAGACCCGCCGTCCCGTGCTTGTAAATAACTGGGAGGCGACCCGTTTTGATTTTACAGGCGAAAAGATAATTGATATCGCAAGAGAAGCAAAAAAACTCGGTGTCGACCTGTTTGTGCTCGACGACGGTTGGTTCGGCGCAAGAAACAGTGACAGGGCAGGCCTTGGCGACTGGGTGATAAATCAGCAGAAAATGGGCGGAAGCATGGCTGACGTCATTAAAAAGATAAACGATATGGGTCTTACCTTCGGTCTGTGGTTTGAGCCTGAGATGGTAAATCCCGATTCTGACCTTTACCGCGCGCATCCCGAATGGACGCTTTCAATTCCCGGACGCAATCCCGCGACAGGCAGAAATCAGCTTGTGCTTGATATCACGCGCGAGGATGTAAGAGAATATCTTATAACTTCAATAAGTAAGATACTTGATGAAAATAATATCGGTTACGTCAAGTGGGACTTTAACCGCTATCTTACCGACGTATATTCGGTTGCGGCAGCCTCTGACAGACAGGGTGAGATATTACACCGTTTTGTGCTCGGATTTTATAAGCTGCTTGACGGTATCGTTCTTTCACATCCCGATATTCTTTTTGAGGGCTGTTCGGGGGGCGGCGGCAGATTTGACGGCGCGATGCTCTGCTATCAGCCGCAGATATGGTGCTCTGACGATACCGATGCGGTATGGCGCACAAAAATACAGTACGGCACTTCGTTTTTCTATCCGTCCTCGTCAATGGGCGCTCACGTGTCAGTATGCCCCAATAAAAAAATCGGACGCGTTGTGCCGTTTGAAACACGCGCAACCGTCGCAATGTCGGGTACATTCGGTTACGAGCTTGATACGACAGCCATGACCGAGGAGGAAAAGTCGCTTTGTAATAAGCTTACTGCCGACTTCAGAAAATATCAGGACGTTATAACCTACGGTGACTATTACAGACTTGTAAGTCCCTTTAAAAACGGCAGATATACCGCGTGGTCGCACGTTGCAAAGGATAAGTCGGAGGCGCTTATAAGCGTAGTTATGCTCGAGGGTTATCCCAACGATGCGCAAAACTACGTGAAAGCCATGGGACTTGACCCGAATGCCACATATCAGTTCGGTGATACAAAGCTTTCGGGCGCAACGCTTATGAATATCGGTATTGCAATTCCTCAGCTTGTGCGTCAGTACGACAGCTTTCAGTTTCATCTTAAAAAGATATGAGAGTGATAATTGATGCGGATGCGTGCCCTGTAGTGCGGATAGCGGAAAGAATCGCTCGCGATTTTTCCGTAGAGTGTACGCTTGTATGTGATACCGCGCACGTTATGAAATCCGATTACAGTAACGTGATAACTGTTGATAAGGGCGCGGACAGCGCTGATTATAAAATAGTAAATATGCTGAAAAAAGGTGACGTGATAGTCACGCAGGACTACGGCCTTGCCGCTATGTGTATATCAAGAGGCGCAAACGCTATAAACCAGAACGGTATGATATACAGCGATGAAAATATCGACGGACTTCTCTTTTTCCGCGCCGCGAGCGCAAAGGCAAGACGCGCGGGCGGTCATCTGAAGGGTCCTAAAAAACGCACACCCGATCAGGACACCGCCTTTGAAAAAGCGTTTACAGATCTTATAAAAACCACCCGAAAACTTTAGCTTTCGGGTGGTTTTGTTTAGGGAATAGGTAATAAGTAAAAAAAGATATTTATGCCGTTTTTCGTATGAATTCGAACTCTCACATAAAAATGAAATTAAATCCACCCATCCGCCGTCGAGGCGGATTTCATCCATTGAAGTTGGATTTCATCGTCCAAGACGATTTCACCCACCCATAAGGGTGGATTTAGTTGAAAAAACGACTTGTCGAAACAAGTCGTTTTTTCTGGCTATGGGCTACAAAAAAGATATTTATAGCGGTTTATTTGAGATTAACCGCTCACAAAAAGACATTTAGCTATTTAGTTCCTTTTGCTTTTTTAATGCCGTTTCAAATGCTTTCGCAATACGAGCGGCAGTTTCTCTTCCAGTAGAATTGGTTTCCTCGTAGTGATTTTCACCCATGTCATCCGTTACCGTTTCAATATATGGTAGCTCATCGTTAAGCAAAAAGTCGCTTGGTGGCATGATATAACCGAGCTCATCGTTGCACAATCCAACAATCAAAAGACGTTCCACACCATAACGTGCGGCAATATGTTCAAGTGCTTCGGGATCACCATCGCTTAGTCCTTGACCACTGACGAGTTCAGGGAATATTTCACCCGGGATAAGCGCAAAGGTAACCGAACCTAGCGTCAAAACGCTAAGCTCGCTGTGAATCACATAACCGGTATCACTTTTTCCGCGACTCGTCTCATTACCGAGAATGCCAAGAAATTTGTAATAGAAAAACAAGGTATTATCCAGTGGCACCTGCATAGAAACACTTGAAAACGAGAGGTTTGGAGAGAGTTCAGTTTCATCACATATTGACAATACAGATTCGGTAATACGTTCTGCTGTATACTGCATATTCGTTACCGCGTCGAAAGGCGTGACCAGTTCGCGAGTCATGATCAGTCCGCCGATAGCACTCGGCAAATACAACATATCATCGCCGCAGGCTTGTAGAAGGTTATCTGCCAATGTGCCTGGAAAATCGCGGCTGAGCATAGTGTTATCACCACGCAGAGATTCGGCGTGCGCAGCATAGGAGAGCAGACGAATGCCGTTTTTCGATTCGTCGCTCGGAATAAAACGCAGTTGGTGAAGTATGGGATCATATTCGATGGGTAACCTGGAATCGTGCAACATATCCTCTGGCACGGTGTTGCCATAGTGCAGAGTGCCTGCACAGCGATCTGCATACGCCTCTTTAGCGGCGGAGACGGCTGCATTGATAAGATTCGTCATGAAAGCTTGGTTTTTGCCGTCGATTGCTGTGGGACCCCAAAGTCCCAGTGTATCTGCTCCGGCGTGGCTGTGTGTGGCATATACGTTGACTGAAATACACCCCACCTTACGGCAAAAGCTAGCTAGCTCCTTACGAATCGTGTCCACTGTGTCCTTGCCGAGCCCCACGCAATCAATGCCAATCAACAAAATACCGTTGCTGCCCGTGTCTACCCAAACAGCGTTCGCGCGTTGCAGATCCAATACACCCGTAATTTCGCAGCCTGCATGATAACCCGCGATGTAAAGCGGTTGATTGCTTTCCTCGGGCAATGCAATTTCCTCTGAACCAAAGCCCATACGCCAAGTTCCTTCCTTGGACGAGAAGGACTTCATATATGGCGAGCAAGACGATAACAGCGAGCACGATATAAGAATCAAAATCAGAATCCTGATTATATTTCGTTTCATCTTATGCCTCCGTTCTTATAGACTGCCGATGACGGGTAAAAGTGCCGCAAGCAGATCACCAAAGCGAATATCGTTGACACGCGTAAGCATCAGCGAGCAAGCAAAACCAACTGTCAACAGCAACACAAATAAGATAGTCCAAAGGATGATGTGTAGTGCAGATTGCTTGGCTATTGGGGAAAAGCGCCAAAGCGCAAAAGCATAAGTTCCAAACAAAAGCAAAGGGAACAACCAGTGCGGAGCGATCTGTGCATCTTTTGTTTGCTCAAAAATGCTTACAAAATCAAATGCAGCGTCCGCATCCGCTTCAACGAACATTCCAATCAAACCTCCAAGGTTGCGCAAAACCAATACCGCCGCAAAAGTCGAAAGAATCGTGCCACCGAGCAGTGCGCTTATGCACAACCAAATCTGCTTTTTCGACGCATATTTCAATGAAATCACTCCTTTATCCGGAAGTTTTACAAAAAAAGTTTTCGTTCCGTTTTATTTTTATTAAAACATAAATCTCTGCATTTGTAAAGCGCAGTGAATTGTTTTGTATCCATGAACTTGGTGGTGATTATGCGGTTTCGCAAGAGTTCGAGGCAGGCTTGAGAAAAATATCTTTTTTGTACACTCAAATTGACAACTAAATTTTTGCCTATAAAAACAGAAAAAGCCCTGATAAAATCAGAGCTTTTCTGTGGCTATATATTTTTTGTAGCCCTTTGATGGTGCGGGTGGCGATACAGGATTTTTCTAAGAAATGCAGTAAACTCAAGGGTTTAGCGCAGTCAGTAAACAGTACAATATCCTGTTTTATCATCTCGTAACCAGTCCGAAAGGACGGAAGTTATGAAAAAATTAATATGCACATTATCTATATTTTGCATCTTATTGTTATCAGCTTGTAATATTCAAGATAATACAAAGGAGACAATTTTAGAACAAGAAAACACACTAATATCATCAAGCAGTATGACGTCTTCTGATAGCTCCTCACACAGCAATGAGGACGATATAATCGAAACAACGGTAGAAACCGATGTGGTATCAAATACAAAAATTGAAACTACCGATACGGTATGTTTCGAAACTTCGGTAACAACTACTTACGAGAACAAGCCAGAAGAAAATACAGAAAAAGTGACTGAGGTGTCCTCAACGCCCATTAAAGAAAAACCGTCTGTAAGTACGGCACAAACCCAAAATACAGAAACTACTTCGGCTATAACTGAACCTCAAACAGAACCAAAGGCTACCGAAAAAGATACAGAAAGAATTGCTCAAAAGTTAGTAGAATACATAAACGAATATCGTAACAACGAGGGTGTTCAATCGGCTGATATATTGGTGGGACTCACTAAGTATGCTGAATACCGAAGCAACCAATTAATAACCAATTTTGCACACGATACTTTTGATGAGCGTGCGGCAGCAACGGCTCTCCAATATGGTGAATATATAGAACCCTCCCTTTACGGTATGCCCGGTGAGCCGTATTATACTGCCAATGCCCGTGAGGCGATTGCCAAAACCGATTATGGCGGAACGGCAGAACAGGTTGCAGCGCACCTTGCCAAACTTACCTACAACAGCAAAAGTCATTGGACCTATGTCGGCGGAGAAGAATATAATTATATCGCCGTCGGTGTCACGTATAATCAAAGACGTTGGTATTGCTGTATAGCAATGAAAAAGGAGAATGCATATGAAAATTAAAACGAAAAATATGTGTCGCGGGGTATGTGGTTTCAAAACCACATACCCCACGAATTATACACCGTCAAAAACTAACAAACTGACATATACCAAACTCCAGTGTTTATGCGGGTTTGACGGCATTTTTTCGCCAATAAAAATGCAACGATATGACAGGCTTGTATTGGGAGGTGTGGATTAATGTTATTCACACGAGCAGAAATGGAGATTTTGCGGCTCTGCGCGTGGTGCAAGGAATTGCCCACGCGTAAGTCGGAAAATCTCCCTGCAGAAACAATTGACGAGTTAGTGTGGTGCGGCTTGTTAAGGGTATCAAGAAATAAATTAAGCTATCGGTTAACCCCTTACGGATACGAGATATTACAGAAGTCGGGATTTGAGTATTCAATGGATAACGCCTATAGAACGGAGGAGCATATTGTTAAGCATAGACACCAAGGAGCAGAGATAGCGTTGTTTTTTAACCGATTTGGCGCTGATGTTTTCGTTGATATCCCTCGTGCAGAAATACGCAAAGATTTTTATGTTTCCGCTTATTCTATAAGATCCGCAAGCGATGGTGCACTACTAAACAATACACAGATGATAGGTTTCTATTACAGCGATGAAACGATGTTTGTTCCGTATTATGTTACAAAAGATGATTTGGGAATCTACGCTAATGTTGAACAACGCAATTTTAATATGCAACCAGTAATATGCGGAAGAAAACCGTTTGTAGTCTATACGGGTGCTGACTCGCTTATTGAAATTGCCGAGACCGTAATGACCGAGAGGTGCAGAAACAAGAAACAGACTTACAATACTTATGCAGAAGCTGTCGAAAAGTTTGAATGCCCGGTAGCTATGATTCCAATGAACGAAGACGGTATACGAACTATGGAAGTTTTAAAGCTTGAAGACTACCGTACACAAATCACCAAAGCAGTTTTGGATGAAGATTATCTCCCACCAAGGAATGAACACACAGATGCAATAAACAAACGTACAGGTGAAAATTATATCGTTGGCATCGACTGTAATATCCCAAGAATGAAGAAAGCAATGGCACTCGATACAGGCACACCAAACATCATTGCCTTTGATTATCAGGTAGATACGATTGAAAAATACTGCTGGGGTGATGTTCGTACGATTTCTATTGACGAGGTTGAACGGGTGTTCAGATTATCCAGAAAACATGAAATAAACAAAAGTGAGCCGTTTAAAACTAAATCGGGAAAGTATGTAAATACGTATGCAAATCGCCCGTAAGCCCATTTGAATCCCAGACATGCAAAAATGGCATATCAAGACATGCCAAAATCTCAGTTCTAGATATGCTGTTTTTGCACACAAGAAAGATTGATAATATAAAGATTAATTATAGTTATATATAATAGTCAGTCAGTCTGTCATAAGTAATACAGATAGTAAGTGTTGACTTTTAATGATTTCTTTATAGAAAAATATGACCCTTAAAGCCATAAAACTTTAACGATCATATTTTTAT
>JAZPZR010000046.1:0-8107 GCA_045544795.1 Eubacteriales bacterium | reverse complement strand
CCATTGTACGCCGACGAGCGCGAGTTCACGAAATCTGCACTCTTTTTTGAAAGTCACATCAGAGTGTCAAATTAAAAGAATGGTTTTTTGACACTCTGATACTATATTCGCCTACGGCGAATATAACTAAGGCACACTTACTTACGAAGTGTGCCTTGGGAGAATCTTTTATTATTTTATTTTCTCTTTTCGCCGTAATAGAATATCGCGATAAGACCGGGGCCTGTGTGCGCGCCGATGATACTGCCTATCGTGGTTATTACGCTGTTTTCAAAGCCAAGCTCGACCTTATACTTTGATGCAACGCTCACCGCTCTGTCAAAACAGTCGGAATGTGCGATATATATGGTACTGTTCTGGGCGTCGGTAACGCTTGCCTCGATATATTTCTGAATTTTGTTTACCGTCTGCTTTTCACCGCGAACCTTATCAAAGCTTACAAGCTTGCCTTCGGGAGTGACAGTAAGAATAGGATTGATACCGAGCATGTGAGCAACGACCGCACTCGTCTTTGAAACTCTGCCGCCGCGGTGCAGATAGGTAAGGTCGGGTGTTGTGAAATATACGTTGACATGATGGCGTTTTTCGTTCAAAAGCTTAACGTTGTCTTCAGCCGACATGCCTGCCGCCCTGTTTTCAGATGCGGTTATTGCAAGCATACCCTCCATAAGACAAGCGCCAAGGCTGTCAATAACGTATACGTTTGAGCCGACGTTTCTTTCCATGACCTCTTTAGCTGCAAGACATGCGTTGCTGTAGCTGCCCGAAATACCCGAACTTAGTGAAATGTAAATAACCGTATCACTCTTTTTTAACTGTTCCTCAAAAAACTCTGCGTATCTTGCGGTGTTTACCTGTGTCGTTTTGGGTGACGCGCCCTCGCGCATTTTCTGATAGAACTTTTTAATGCTGTCCTCTGAATAGTCATCCTCATGCATCTGCCCGTCTAATTCATACTCCATTTTCAGCGGAACAATATCATATTTTGTATACAGTGCATCTGTAAGATCGCTTCCTGTATCTGTTGAAATAATGTAGTTTGCCATTTGCTCTTTCCTCCGTGGGTTTTATCTTGCTATAGTATAAATCATCGACAAAAATTAGTCTACCTACTGTTTATTTTTAAACTCTACTGTAGAAAAAACCTGTTCTACCCACGGTAGAGTGACAAAAAACCGCTTGATATCAGTAAAAATGTGTGCTATAATGTAAATATGGAAGATATTAAAAAGATAATTGCAAACAACATACAGCATCTTCGTAAGGAGACGGGGCTGACTCAGCTTGACCTTGCGGAGAAACTTAATTATTCCGACAAAGCTATTTCAAAATGGGAACGCGGGGAGTCTGTGCCCGACATTACGGTGCTCAAGCAGATAGCGGATATGTTCGGTGTCACGGTTGACTATCTGCTGTCGGAAAGTCACGACCTGCCGGAGCTTTCGGTTGCCACCAAAAAGATGATTCGTAAAAACAGACTTATCATAACCCTTCTTGCAACTGTCATGGTATGGCTTGTGGCAACCATTGCGTTTGTCGTTATGAGTATTGTACCCGACGTTTATGAAAAACTGTGGATAGTTTATATCCTCGCAGTGCCCGTTTCCTGTATAGTGCTTCTGGTATTTAACAGTATCTGGGGTAAAAGCAAACTGAATTTCATTATTATCAGCGTGCTTATATGGAGTGTTTTGCTGGTAATCGTTTTAATGATAAAGATTGCAAACATATGGCTTTTGTTTGTTGTGGGAATTCCCGCGCAGGTCATTGTTATCCTCTCCTCGCAGATGCGGATCATAAAACGTATTAAAAATAAAAAGGATAAAAAGGATAAAAAGGATAAGAAAAAAGGACTGTAAAAAACACAGTCCGCAAAGAAAAAGTATAAATTCTGTCCTTGTTTTAAAAGCCCTTGGAAACGCTTTTGCTTCCAAGGGCTTTTTAATTATTCGGGTTTTTTCTCAAGCTTTAACGGGAAGTCACCGAGGTGCTCCATCTTAAAGCCGTTTTTCTTGTACTCTTCGTAGTCGAAAGCCTCAAGCTCGTCGATAGCAAGCTTGTGGAATTCGTAAAAGTTGTACCACCACTCGTAGCCGCTGCCAAGCTCTGCGCCAAGATACGCGTCAACGATATCGCAAGCCATAGCGGGTGCTACGTAAAATGCGCCCATAGCAAGCACGTTTACGCCGTTACCCGTTATCGCGCGCAGTGCCGCGGGCACGCTCTCAACAACGCCTGCATGAACGTGGGGGCATTTGCTTGCGGCAATATGGATGCCCATACCCGTACCGCAGAAGAGAAGCGCACGCTCAAACTCGCCCTCTGAAATCTTTGCGCCTGCGCGAAGACCTACGCGGTGAAACATATTTTCTGTATCTTCGACTGTGGGATCGGTAACACCTACGTCGGTGATCTCCCAGCCCTTTTCACGAAGGTGAGCACATACAGCCTCTTTAAGCGGATAGCCTGCAAAGTCAGCGCCTACGAGTATCTGCTTGTTCTTAACTGTTTTCATATGCTTATAACCTCTCTTTAGTTTCTTTTGTTATTTTTGCAATAAATTCGTCAAGCGACATGCTCTCTGTCTTTGCTGTGTCGCGGTAACGGATAGAAACTGTTCCGTTTTCGACTTCCTGCTGACCGATAATTACCATGTAGGGAACGCGGTCGACCATCTGTGCCTCGCGGATCATGTAGCCGATCTTTTCGTTTCTTGCATCAAGCTCACAGCGGATGCCCGCTTCGCGAAGTGCTTCGTAAACTTTGGTGCCGTATTCAGCACTCTTTTCAGAAACAAGAAGCACCTTTGCCTGAACGGGAGCAAGCCATACAGGGTACTTGCCTGCAAAATGCTCTGTGATAATACCGATAAATCTCTCAATAGAGCCGAAGCATACGCGGTGGATCATGATAGGACGCTGCTTTTCGCCCTTCTCGTCAACGTACTCAAGACCGAAGTTAAGCGGCATCTGGAAGTCGAGCTGGATCGTACCGCACTGCCAGGTTCTTCCGAGGCTGTCTTCAAGATGGAAGTCGATCTTGGGACCGTAGAACGCGCCGTCACCCTCGTTGATGGTGTAGGGAAGACCAAGCTTTTCAAGAGCGCCCTTAAGACCCTCTGTTGCAGCCTCCCAATCCTCGTCAGAACCCATTGAATCCTCCGGACGTGTTGAAAGCTCAACCGCATATTTAAAGCCGAATTTCTCATAAACCTCGTTGATAAGGTGAACAACGTTCATGATCTCGTCGGTGATCTGCTCACGGCGCATAAAGATGTGCGCATCGTCCTGTGTAAAGCAACGTACACGGAAAAGACCGTGGAGCGCACCCTTAAGCTCATGACGGTGAACAAGTCCAAGTTCACCTACGCGAAGCGGAAGCTCACGGTAGCTGTGGGGTACCGAGCGGTAGACCATAACACCGCCGGGGCAGTTCATCGGTTTTACGCAGAAGGTCTCCTCGTCAATCGTTGTGGAGTACATGTTATCCTTGTAGTGATCCCAATGTCCGCTTGTCTCCCACAGCTTGCGGTTCATGATAAGGGGAGTTGAGACCTCAACGTAGTTGTTTTTGATGTGAAGCTCACGCCAGTAGTCGATAAGCGTGTTTTTGAGTGTCATACCCTTGGGTAAGAAGAAGGGGAAGCCGGGTGCTTCGTCTGCAAACATAAAAAGACCCATCTCTTTACCGATTCGTCTGTGGTCGCGCTTTTCAGCCTCTTCAAGCAGTCTGAGATAATCGTCAAGCTGCTGCTGATTTGCAAAAGCGATACCTTTTACACGTGTGAGCATTTTGTTGTTGGCGTCGTTTTTCCAGTACGCACCCGAAACTGCAGTTACCTTGAACGCTTTGAGCGCCTTTGTATAGCAGATGTGCGGACCTGTACACATATCAACGTAATCGCCCTGCTGATAAAAGCTTATCACAGCATCCGCAGGCAGATCGTCGATATGCTCGACTTTGTATTTTTCACCGCGCTCTGTCATGAATTTGATTGCCTCTTCACGCGGGAGAGTGAACGGTTTTATCGGCAGGTTTTCCTTTGTGATCTTTTTCATTTCCTGCTCGATCTTTGCAAGATCCTCTTCAGAAAGTGTTTTGTCACCGAGGTCAACGTCGTAGTAAAAGCCCTTTTCGTTTGCAGGACCGTAAGCAAACATTGCCTCAGGATACAGGCGCTTTATAGCCTGTGCCATGATGTGTGCGGCAGAATGACGCAGTATGTGAAGCTCCTCTTCGGGAGCGCACTGGTCAGCTGTGCCGTTTGAATACATTACCTTCATATCTTTTCCTCCATAAAAAAACACCCATGACAAAAATTGTCAAGGGTGCAATAAAAATTACACGGTTCCACCTTGTGTTTAACTCATAGTACCTTAACGCGGATAAAACGTCGCGGTATTTTGCCGCGCAGCTCGGGAAGCGGTACCGATATTTTACAACGTAAGCAGGCACTTGCACCACCCGTGCCCTCTCTTAAGCTACGTAGCAAACGGTTTTTCCGTCACAGCTTTTATATTATTATATCACTTTTATTATATTTGTCAATAATATGATTTCGATATATACCTTGAAAAATAGCATAAAAAATGGTATATTGGAAATATCAATACCTCCCTCTGACGAGGGAGGTGGCAAAACGTAGTTTTGACGGAGGGAGAGAATTATGATAGAATATAATAAATCGAATATCCCTCTTGCAAAGGTTCTGCGAAAAAATATGACGCCGTGGGAGCAAAAGCTATGGTATAGTTTTTTAAGAAATTATCCCGTACGGTTTCAAAGACAGAAGGCTATAGGCAATTATATAGCGGATTTTACGGTGTATGCGAATACATAGATTTGGCGGTCAAACAATCTCTCCCTCAGTCAGCTTCGCTGACAGCTCCCTCGTCAGAGGGAGCAGGGGTTTGAATGAATATATAATAGGAGTGATAACAATGGATACAGTAAGACTGGGACGGACTGACCTTATCGTAAGTAAAAACGGCTTCGGCGCGCTTCCCGTTCAGCGTGTTTCAAAAGAGGAGGCGACGAGGCTTTTAAGACGTGCATACGACGGCGGTATAAACTATTTCGATACCGCAAGATTTTATACAGACAGTGAGGAAAAGATAGGTCTTGCACTGTCCGACGTGCGCGATAAAATAATAATATCTTCAAAAACAATGCAGACAAACGTGGAAGGCTTCTGGCGTGAGCTTGAGACAAGCCTTTCGCTTTTAAAGACAGATTACATAGATATTTATCAGTTCCATAACCCCTCGTTTTGCCCGAAACCGAACGACGGCACGGGTCTTTATGAGGCTATGCTTGAGGCAAAGGCGCAGGGTAAGATACGCTTTATCGGCTTTACCAACCACAGACTCAACATCGCGCGTGAGGCGGTCGAGTCGGGACTGTACGATACCCTGCAGTTCCCCTTTTCCTACCTTGCAAGCGAAAAAGAGCTTGAGCTTGTAAAGCTTTGCGAAGAAAGGGACGTCGGCTTTATATGTATGAAGGCGCTCGCAGGCGGTCTAATCACGCGCTCTGACGTGGCATACGCGTATCTCAATCAGTTTGCGGTTGCACCCATCTGGGGAATTCAGCGCGAGAGCGAGCTTGACGAGTTTTTGTCATATAACGAAAATCCGCCCGCCATGAATGACGAGCGGAAAGCATTTATCCAAAAAGAAAGAGAAGAACTTGCGGGTGAATTTTGCCGCGGCTGCGGATATTGTATGCCCTGTCCTGCGGGTATCGAGATATTTACCGCCGCAAGAATGACGCTTATGCTCCGCCGTGCACCGACTGAGGTTTATCTTACCGATAAAATGCAGGAAATGATGAAAAAGATCGACGACTGCATTAATTGCGGTAAGTGTAAGTCAATGTGCCCCTACGGACTTGACACACCCACTCTTCTTAAGAAAAATTACGAGGATTTTAAGACGTTTTTATAATACCGATATGTAATTGGGTACGAGTTTTTTAAACTCCTCATCAGATGCATTTTCAATGCCTGTAAGCTGTGGAAACACGGTGTTGCGGGCATTTTTTGCCGTGTTTACAAAGTATAACAGCTTTTCGCACACACGTTCGGGTGTGAGCGTCTTTGCATCCTCACCTTTAAGAATCAGGTCAAAGCCTGCCGCGGTCAGTACGTTACCGCATGCGTACGCCTCTACCATTCTCTCGGTATTGACACCGCCTGTAATAAATGTAGGACAGTAATTAAACGTGGGCGCGGCATGAAGTGATTTTGAAAATGAAAAATCAGGTCCGCATACCTTTATAAAGGTTGCGCCGTGCGCCATCTGGAAAAGCGCTTCACCGCCCGTCTGCGCGGTCGGTATCATAAGATGCGTTGCTCTGTACTTTTCAAGCGTTTTTTCGCTGTAGGGGAGCATTGACACAAAGCCGTCAACAAACGGCGCAAGCTCGGCTATTGTCATAAGCTGGGGATTTTTTTCCTTCATCTGCAAAACGATGTCGTCACAGTCAATTGTGCTTCCTACAAACACAAGCCCGCCAAAGCGGTCTTTGAGCGTGGGGATGACCTTGTTCGCATCCTCACGGCGAAGCGTGTACTCTACGCAATCAAGTCCTGCAAGCTTACATCCCTCGATAAGAGTGTCTGTATCAAATACATCCTGTACAAAAATCGGCACAAATGCCTGAGCGTATAATTTTCTGTATTTTGCAAATAACATTTTTAGTCCTCCAAAAGCTCAATCAGTAAAATTACGTTTCTTATAATATGATAGGGGTCCTTTACGGGAAGCGCGACCACCTTGTCCTGCGGACTTCCGTCACGCTTTCGTATCTGTATCCACTCGCCAACCGTTTTGTCGGGGTTGGGGAATGTCTTGAAAGTGTAACCGTATACCTTTTCAAACAGCTCGAAAAATTCGTTGTCACCTGTCATTTTGTAAAAGCGGAGTGCGGTGTACAGAGCCTCGGAATGTACCCACCACAGCTTACTGCCCCAATCGTCAAACACAAGCTTCATCTGCGGTTCGTCCGCCGCGTCACCCGCATCCTGTGTAACAGGACTGCCGTCGCATGCAATAAAGTGGTAGATACCGCCGTATTCCTTGTCCCAACCGATAGAGAGCGTGTTCTTTACCACCTCCGACATAAGCGGAAGATACTTTTTGTTTTGTAATATATCCTGCGCGTCCGCCTGAAACCACATATCCTCAAGCGTGTGACCGGGGTTTATGTGCTGACCGAAGGCGTTGTCTGCAAACGAGCCGTCAGCATAGCAGAATTCGTGAACAAGCTTTCCGTCGCAAAATACGTCAAATACCTCGCTGTGACAGCTGTCGATTCTTTTATATAGCGTGTCGAGATAGTCTGTGTCAAGCGTTTTTGCCGCGTGGTACAGCTCACAGCACATGTGCGTAAGAATCATCGGCTTTGCGTGTGAAATAAATCTTGATGAAAGCGGGTAGGGGAGTGAACGGTAATTGCCCGAATTATAGCGCACCCATACCGACTCGCCGAGAGTTTTTGCAAATTCGTATGCGTCCTTATCACCCGATGCTATTGCGTATCTTGCAAAGCCCATTACCACAAAGCAGTCTGCCGATATGCTCATGTCGAGTTCTTTGAAACCGTCAACGTATTTAGGCGTTCCGTCACGCTCCATAAGGAATACGCACCGCCAGTCCCCGTCACCGATAAGAACGTGCTTTTTCAAAAAGCTGACGCCCTGTCTTGCGTATTCTAAAAACTGCGCGCGCTCATCCTCTGTAAAAAAGTCACACTCGGCAAGCTTTGCAAAGGTCCATATAAATCTGCCCTGCGACCAGGTATACTTGTCATGCGATACAAGACGGCTTCCGTCGTTTGTAAAGCAGTTTATGTAGCCGCCGTACTCACTGTCAATACCGCGTGAAAGCCAGTAGGGGAGCAGATTGTTTTTAAGCTCGTTAATAAATATATCTCTGTACTTTTTCATATCAGTTCTCCTTTTTGGTTAGGGTAGTGAGAAATATCCGAACACCGTTTTTAAAAGGCGGATTTTCGCCCACTCTGTGTTAAAATGCTCGCCAATACGTAAAGTATTGACTGCGCTTTATGCCTTGATTGAACAAAAATCCGCTCTTTTAAAAATCGA
>JAZPZR010000045.1:0-1943 GCA_045544795.1 Eubacteriales bacterium | reverse complement strand
GATTCTTTTATTTGCTGTTGCGGGAGGATAATATCCTCCCCTACTACCCCTCCGTCTCGCTTCGCTCGACACCTCCCCTGACAAGTGGAGGCAAATCAGAGTGTTCCTTTTCTTCACGGTCTGTGCCTTTTTTGACAGTCTCAACAATGCGGAAGAAGGTTTTACTTCTTCCGCATTTTATGCTTTTAAAGAGTGGTTTTCCACTCTTTTTTAGTTAAAATTTACAATTATGTCTTGACAGTATATATATATGTATATAATTTTTATTAACAGTTGTTGGTTCAATTGTAATAAAAATCGAGGAGGAAAAACCATGAAAAAAACAATTGCGATTAGTCTTACTATCTGCATGTTATTGACGTCATTCATGTTTGCACTGCCGGCAGTTACAAACGCAGAGACAACTACCGACGTCATAGCTGTTGAAACAGACTATTCGTCATACCTTGATGCAGAGGACACTTATATCATCAATCCCGAATGGGCGGACGAGATAAGTGATACCACGGCAGAGGGTACTGAACTTTCAGCATTTTTCTTCAACGGAAAAATGCGTAGCGTAAAATACCTGAAGAACAGGCATTTCTCAAACTATGCTGATGCTTATGAAATCGTTTTCAACTCAGGTAAGATCGATGAAACCAATTACTATGACGTGAACCCAACCTTTATCTTTGCTCCCGGAACGTACACCGAGAGCATCAACATACCCACGGGCGGAAAGATACTCGGTCCGCAGGCGGGTATATCTCCTAATGCTGACATAACGGCCGAGGACCGTCTTGCTTCAGCCGTAGGCACAAACAAGGGTTGGAAGGAAAATCCGCAAAGACTTTCGGAAAATGAGGCTGTCTTTACAACTACCGTCTCGTTTTCTCAGCGTTATTTATCCTCAAGTGGCCTTTATGCATCCAACACCGAGACTGTAGGATACAACTATCCTTGGTATCTTGAAAAGGCAAAGGCAGAAAATCCTGCCGATATTATCGAATGTCTTATTGACGGTATTACCGTTGCAAGAACTGATACAACCGTAAAGTACAATCTCTATTTTACCGGTGTTGACAAAGGTAACGTCGTAACAAAGGACGGCAATAGTGAAACGGCAATTACAACTACAGGCGGTGCAACCGTTCATTCCGTTATCAGAAACGTAATAAACAATTCTGCATTAGCGTATTTTGCCAACTGTCAGAACTCTACGTACAATATATACGACTTTGAAATGTACAATATCCGTTCAACAAAAAAGTGCGTGTATCTTGTCGATAATTATCCGCGCGCTTTAAGACTGGAAAATTCGTTTATTTCTAATATGAACGGAAATGTTGCTCACGGCTTTTGTACTGCACACAGAGGTGAAGATCCGCGTATTGAACTTTACGACAATATCTTCTATAGCATACCGTATACTTCTGACGGTTTTATAACAATTAAGATGTTCGCTACAGATTTGCACTTTACTGCAAAAGGCAACACATTCTATAATGCCAGCAACTGTCCAAGTCGCGGTGTATTCCGTTTTGTAAACAAAAACGGTGCAACGCTTACTGCCGATATCACACATAACGAATTTTACCACAACCGTTCAAAAGCTACTCCTGTTGTGGCTATACCTGAAACTGACATTACAAACGGCAAAACGATTGTAAACTTCAATTATAACAGAGTTACAGGAAGCGGCTTTTCAAGCTTGGTCTCAAAAGGCGCATACACAGCTGACTATGCAATAAAGTCTGCTTATCTCAACTTCAATTACAACTTTTTCGGAGAGACTGCCACGTCTGAAGGCAAGGCACCTTCATTCCTTGAAGGAACTGACACTACGGTATCATACGTACCTGCAGGTCCTACCGCTGTTTCAGCTTATGATTGGCAGAATCCGATATACTATCTTGATTATGACATGACAAAGCTTGCGGGCGACACTGAGGGTATGGGCT
>JAZPZR010000044.1:0-4716 GCA_045544795.1 Eubacteriales bacterium | reverse complement strand
TGTTGTAGGGGAAGGGCGCCATATCAAAAGAAGATGAACCGCCGACAAAAACAGTGTAGTCGGAGAAAACTTCTTTTATCTCATCATAAATAGCGCGGCGCTTTGAACGGTCGGGGTCAAAGCTGAGCTTATCCTCAATATCAGCCTTTGTGCCGAGAATCGGGAAGGTGACACAGCCCGATGAATGATATTCAACGTTTTCACCCTTGAACTGTGTAAAGCCGTGCTTTTCACGCATGGCTGTAACTCTCTTGTCAACTGACTCGCGGTCGCAGGGAAGCTGTATATCCTCTACTATTTCAATATCGCCTGTCTTTTCATTGTAAAGAGCGGTCTGCATACCGTAGTTGCCGATAATGTCGATAGGAAATCTTCCCATCTGCTCAAAAATACGGCGGCACATGCCTGCGCCTGCCATGAGAAGCTTATACTTTTTGGAAAGTGCTGTCAGCACCGCGCGGTTTTCGTCAGAAAGCGGGCTTTTGTGCTGTGTAAGTGTTCCGTCAAGATCGAATGCAATGAGTTTGATTTTTTTTACGTCCATGCCGTTATCTCCTCTTGATAATTTGTTGTGAATCCATTATAATGTATTTAGCGTTTTCAGTCAATATATGGCTGTAAAATTGATAAACGCTCAAAAGTGATCAGTTATGAAGAGTGAAAGACATCAGAAAATACTTGAAATAATCGAAAAAAAGCAATTTGTAAGCGTAAGTGATCTTGCAGACGAGCTGTTTGTAAGCGAGCCGACGGTGCGCCGTGACCTTGCGTTTTTAGAGGCGGACGGACTTATCCGCCGCTCACACGGGGGCGCCGCGTCAAAGCAGGGGACTGACACTCCCTTTACCTACCGCGAGGGTAAGGTGCCGCGGGTCAAGCTCAATATGTCGCGCGCGGCGGCGTCGCTTATCGAGGACGGTGACACCGTTTTTATCGACGGCTCAACATCCTGCAGACATATTGCCGACCATCTTGAAGGGCTGTCGGGCGTGACAGTCGTTACAAACGGTGTGCCGATCATGGCAAAGCTTTCGCAGCTTTCTGATATAACAGTCTACAGCACGGGCGGACAGCTGATAAAAAATTCACAGTCTTACGCGGGCGTGCGGGCGCAGCTTTTTGTTACCGATTTTTATTTTGATAAAATGTTTTTTTCTTCCTCGGCGCTTGACAGCGCGGGCAATATCACCGACTACTCGCTTCCTGAAACACAGCTGAGACGTTCTGTTTTTGAACGCGCAAGAAAAAAGATATTTCTTTGCGACAGCAGTAAGCTTGACACGTCCTGCGGGTATTTTGTCGCATCGCTTCGGGATATCGACACGGTGGTGTCAGACGTGGTAATTGAAGGAATAGAAAACGTAACGGCAGGAGAAAATATATGACAACGCTATATCTTATACGTCACTGCGAAACGGTGGCGAACGAAACTCATCTTTTACAGGGTAGCCGTGATTTTCCGATATCCGAGCGGGGAAAAAGACAGCTTGAATATCTTGGTAAAAGATTTGACGGGGTAGAATATGACACGCTTTATTCAAGCCCTCAGCCGCGCGCTCTTGCAACCGCCGAGGCTGTGCGCGGTGTACGTGATATCGGGATAATCACGGACGAGGGGCTTATGGAAATGAACTGCGGAAAATACGAGGGTGAGCCTCTTTTTGAGCATTTCAAAAAAGACCCCGACCTTGAATATAAATGGAAAAACAGACCTGATCTTCTCGACCTTGAGGGCGGTGAGCCTGCGCATAAGGTCTTTGCGCGTATGAGAGATGCCGTTTTGAAAATTGTAAAAGAAAACAGAGGTAAAACGGCTGCGGTAGCATCACACGGCTTTGCAATACGCTGTATGCTTTCTTATCTTGAATACGGGTGTGTTGAAAAGCTTGGCGACGTTGAAATTTCGGGTAATACTTCAGTATCAAAAATAGAATTTTACGATGACGGCGGGCATAAGATAGTATACGCAAACGACGTGTCACATCTGCCCGACGAGCTTAAAACCTTTTTCAAGTCAAAGTAAGGAGGAATTTGAATGGGATTGCCGAGTGTGTATTATAAAAATCACACAAAACTACATAACGGATAGGAGAATATAAAATATGAACATAACTTTTTTAGGTGCGGCACACGAGGTAACAGGCTCATGTACGCTTATTGAAACGGATAAATATAAAATACTTGTCGACTGCGGTATGGAGCAGGGACGCGATATCTATGAAAACGTCGACCTGCCCGTAAATCCTGCCGAGATCGACATCGTGTTTCTGACGCATGCGCATATCGACCATTCGGGAATGATACCCATGCTTGTCAAAAACGGATATGACGGCGGTATTTTTGCGACGCTTGCCACAAAGCGCCTTTGCGATATCATGCTTCTCGACTCTGCTCATATTCAGGAGAGTGAGGCTGAATGGCGCAACAGAAAGGCAAAGCGTGCAGGCAAGGAGGAGTACACGCCCGCATACACCACAGAGGATGCAAAGCAGGCGCTGTCACAGTTTATAAGCTGTGAATACGGCAAGACCTACACTCCGCTTGACGACCTGTCGGTCACCTTTACCGATGCGGGCCACCTTCTCGGCTCGTCCTCAATAACGCTTGAAATAACGGAAAACGGCAGGACGGAATCAATACTCTTTTCGGGCGATATAGGCAACGTCAACCGCCCGCTTATACGCGACCCGCAAAAGCCTGAAAAGGCGGATTACGTTGTAATTGAGTCAACCTACGGTAACCGCACCCACGGACCCAGACCCGATTACCTCGGTCAGCTCACCCGCATAATACAGGATACGCTTGACAGGGGCGGCAACCTCGTTATCCCTTGCTTTGCGGTCGGACGTACGCAGGAAATGCTGTATCTTATCCGTGAAATAAAGGAAAAAAATCTTATATCGGGCCATGACCGCTTTCCCGTGTGGGTGGACTCTCCTCTTTCCGTTGAGGCTACGGGAATCTATTCTGCAGGACTTACAGACTATTACGATAAAGAAACTCTTGAGCTTTTATCCCGCGGTATCGACCCGATAAAATTCCCCGAACTGCATCTTTCCGTAACGGTTGACGAGTCGCGCGCAATAAACTTTGATACCACTCCTAAAGTGATAATTTCTTCGTCAGGCATGTGCGAGGCGGGCAGAATCCGCCACCATCTCAAGCATAATCTGTGGCGTGCCGACAGTACCGTGCTTTTTGTTGGTTATCAGTCGGAAGGCACGATAGGACGAAAGCTTATTGACGGTGAAAAAGTGGTAAAGCTGTTTGGCGAAACAATCAATGTAAATGCCTCTATAGAGATAATGGACGGTATATCCGGTCACGGTGATATGAATATCATGCTTGACTGGCTTGGGGGTTTAAAAACAACACCCAAAAAGGTGTTTGTAAATCACGGTGAGGACACTGTGACTGACGAGTTTGCCGTGACGATAAATCAGAAATTCGGCTGGGAGACGGTTGCCCCCTATAACGGTTCGGTATACGACCTTACCAATAATCTCTGTCTTAATGACGGAAACAAAAAACGCATCGTGCGTGACGGCGTACGCGCTGTATCTACCGCATTTGAAAAGCTTGTGCTTGCGGGCAGACGTCTTCTTGCCGCTATTGACAAAAACCGTCACGGTGCAAATAAAGATCTTGAGAAATTTGCGCGCGAGGTAAACGACCTTGCGGGCAGATGGGAGAAATAGATGAATATAATTGAACTATGCGAGCTTAACGAAAAGGTTAAAGATCCGCGCTTTGTCGCAGATTGCGATGCTCTTTATCACAAAACGGTAGAGGAGACTGCCAAAAGAATAGTTGAGGATAAGGAAAACTGTCCGATAATACTCATTTCGGGTCCTTCGGGGTCGGGTAAGACTACAACGGCGCTTATGCTCGAAAAAGCGCTTGACGGCATGGGTCACGAAACTCATACGCTGTCGATGGATAACTACTTTTACCCGCTTAATAAAAAAGAACAGGAGCTTGCACTTGAGGATAAGATAGACCTTGAGAGTCCGCTTCGCGTTGACGTGGATTTTCTCAACTCACAGCTTGAGGATATAATCGCCTGTAAGCCGGTATCACTTCCGAAATTCAATTTTTCGGAAAATACCCGCGAGCATTCGGGAAAGATCCTGCACAGAAAAAAAGGCGAGATAGTTGTGCTTGAGGGCATACACGTGCTCAACCCCGACGTTGTGACAGTCAGAAACACCGTCGGTATTTACGTCAGCGTTCGCACAAGAATACGTACCGCCTGCGACCGTATAATACACCCTGAGTATATCAGGCTTTTAAGACGTATGCACAGGGACGTGACACAGAGGGGAAGAAGCTATCAGGACACCGTTACCATGTACCCGCGCGTGCAAAGGGGCGAAAACATGTATATAATGCCTTATAAAAACCGCGCCGACTATGATTTTGATACCTTTTTCCCGTATGAGCTGAGCGTGTTTGCGAATATGGATATCGAGGCTATGAAAAAATCGGGCGCCACGCGTGTGATACCTGAGATTATCGAGCTTCTTTCGGGCGTACAGCCGATAGACCCCGCATCAGTGCCGAGGGATTCACTTATACGTGAGTTTATCGGCGGCGGTCAGTTTGAATATTAGAAGTTAAAAAAGGCACAGACCGTGAAGAAAAGGAACACTCTGATTTGCCTCCACTTGTCAGGGGAGGTGTCGAGCGAAGCGAGACGGAGGGGTAGTAGGGGAG
>JAZPZR010000043.1:0-3067 GCA_045544795.1 Eubacteriales bacterium | reverse complement strand
CTCTAATTCAAAATTAAGCCGGTATTCTATAAGACGGTTTTTAATCTGTTCACTTATTTCGGATATAAACTTATTTCTGTCAAAGGTTGAGTCCTCAAGCTTCTGACATACCATATTGTATCCTACAGGATCAAGATACATAAGAGAGGTATCTTCCAATTCAATCTTAACTTTCTGCATACCGAGACGGTGCGAGAGCGGTGCAAAAATTTCGATAGTTTCAAGGGCAATGCGAAGCTGCTTTTCGCTGTCGCATGCAGCGTGCGTACGCATATTATGCAGGCGGTCGGCAAGCTTGATAAGAATGACCCTTATATCCTTTGCCATCGCAAAGAACATTTTACGCAAATACTCCATTTGCTGTTCTTCACGCGATGAATACGGGATTTTGCCAAGCTTTGTAACACCGTCAACAAGTGACGCGACCTCTTGATTGAACATTGCCTTAACGTCATCAAGCGTTACGTCGGTGTCTTCAACGGTGTCATGCAAAAGAGCAGCTGTAACACTGTTTGTATCACAACCGAATTCCACAACGATTTTTGCAACCTCTAAAGGATGGCAAACGTACGGCTCACCCGATTTTCTGAACTGACCTTCGTGCTTATCACGCGAAAACTCATAAGCGCGCTGAATGGCGCTGACGTCATACTCACGGCCTGTGTTATTTATTATTTGCAGTAATTCATCAAAGATCTGTTGTTCAATTGCCAAATTCAACACCTGCTTTTTCGTAAATAGATATCAGAATAGAAGAATCGTTAAGAGAAAACTTTTTACTGTCAACTATTTCTGAAATATATATCTCATTATCTTCAATTGAAGCAAGAATAATACCAAGTTCAACCAAGATAATTATTGAAAAGAAGACCTTTTCATAATTTAATTTAACAAGATAGTCCTTGTTGATTACGTTACAGACTGTATCAAGATTAAAATTATGTCTGCCCGACTGTAAAGACTGATGGAAAAACCTGTACACGATTGCTATATCGGCACGTGTAGGCAGATTGGTAGATATTACATTTTTTTGCTCAGTGCATCTTATTCTGCGACTATTATACGAATCGATCAGTTCTTTTGAATATCTTAAATCACGTATAACAAGCTGAACGGATTTGAAATTCTTATATTCATTCTCATTCAACTCACAGACAATATCAACAATATCCCCTTCTCTGTAATCAAACCTTGATATATCAACAGAGAAGAAGTACGCAGTAACAAGCTTATCACCTATATACAGTTTAATCCTTAAATGTCTGTTGTTAGAAATGGGAAATATATCGGATATCCGCGCATTTCTTATGCAAAAAAGCGGAACTTCGTTGTGCTTTCCAAAAGGCTGTAACAGAGTGATATCTTTAGCGGTCTTATAAGTCACTTCATTATGATTAAGAACACATTCAACAGACAGTTCGTCATAGAGACACCCTGTTTCCAAAAAATTATCAAGGCATAAACAAAGCCTGTCACGAAATTCATGTATTTTATCATTTTCCAGCAAAACACCCGCTGCATATTTGTGACCGCCGAATTGAATAAGTAAATCCTTATTTTGCTCAAATGCCTCGTATAAATTAAACGGAGCGACACTTCTTCCCGATCCTTTTGACACATCGTCAACCGAAAAGAGAATTACGGGTTTATTATATTTTTCTTTAAGCTTTGAAGCGACAACGCCTATGACACCGCTATGCCACCCCTGCTTCCACAGAACAAGTACCGAATGCTTTGAGTTAAGATCCTGATCCTCAATTATTTGTACAGCTTCCTGGAAAATCTCATTTTCGATTCTTTGCCGTTCATAATTAAGCTGACACAGCCACTCTGCTATATGTCCTGCTTTTTCAAAATTATCGGTAACAAAAAGCTCAACAGCCTTTTCGGCGTTATCCATTCTTCCTGCGGCATTAATGCGCGGTGCAATCATAAAACCCACAGAAGAAGACGAAATGGGCTGATTTGATGAACACATATCAATAAGGCATTTAAGTCCCTTGTTCGGTGAAGACAGCGTTTTCTCCATGCCCATTTTAACGATATAACGGTTTTCATCAAGAAGCGGCATTATATCAGCGATGGTACCGATCGCAACGAGATCAATAAACTCATCACAATAATCAGTTTGCATCGAAACGTCAATTGCAGACATAAGCTTATATACAACACCGACACCCGCGAGATTTGGAAATGGATAGCTATCATCAGGCCTTTTAGGGTTTACAATTGCGTCTGCCGGAGGATAAAAGGCCTGGCATTCGTGATGGTCAGTGATCACAACGTCAAATCCGATACTTTTGGCATATTCAATCTCACTGTTTGCAGAAATGCCGGTATCAACAGTTATGATAAGACTGCACCCTTGTTTTTTTATGCGGTCAATAGCCTCCTTGTTAACACCGTAACCCTGAGAAAAACGGTCGGGAATAAAATACATAACGTTATCGGTAAATTTTTTAAGATACAGATATAAAGAACTTACCGACGTAATTCCGTCAACATCATAGTCGCCGTAAATACATATTTTTTTATTTTTCAGAATATGATTTTTAATTATTTCTACTGCTTCATGCATATCCTTCAAAAGATACGGATCATGAATACAGGACGGGGCGGGATTCAAAAAGTCATAAGCTGAGTCGTAACTTGACAAGCCCCTGTTTATTAAAAGTCTGGACACAGTATCACTGCAGGACAACTCTTTTGAAAGAGAGCGAACAGTCAACATATCCTGCGACTTTATATTCCAATTTATATACGACATTATTTACTCCAATAAAATATAATAAATTATTATAACATTAATAAATCAATATAGCAATAAAAAAATAAAAAGCATCAAAATAAATTGATGCTTTTTTGGTGGAAGTTAACGGGCTCGAACCGCTGACCCTCTGCTTGTAAGGCAGATGCTCTCCCAGCTGAGCTAAACTTCCATATGAGCACCGATAAAATCGATGCTGTTTTTGGTGGAAGTTAACGGGCTCGAACCGCTGACCCTCTGCTTGTAAGGCAGATGCTCTCCCAGCTGAGCTAAACTTCCAAATGGTGACCTGTACGAGAA
>JAZPZR010000042.1:0-4229 GCA_045544795.1 Eubacteriales bacterium | reverse complement strand
GTCTTTTGCCTACGGCAAAATCCACCTCCCTCATCAGATGGAGGCGGGGCTAGTGCATCACATGAACTCCCCCACAAACCACAATTTAACAAATATACTTTACTCATCTATTGTCTTTAAAAACTCTTCCATTCTGTCAATGGGCGGTTTTCCGTCGGGGCGGAGCGTCACGTACGGCTTTTCGGCGGGCGTGTACATAATTCCCGCACCGTATTTACGCATAAGAGCCTCAAGCGTATTGTCCGAAAGCCTGTTAAAGAAAAATACGATATTATCCACCCTCTGCTTGATGTCGCTTACACCAAGCCGTCTTGCCATGTTGCGTATAAGTGAGATACGCATGAGATTTATAACGTATTCGGGCGGTTCCTTAAATCTGTCGCAAAGCTCGTCACGTACGTCGGCAAATGAATTTTCGTCCGATATTGCCGCGATCTTTTTATACACGTCAATGCGCTGACGCTCCGACGTGATGTAGGTCTTGGGAATATAGGCGCTGACCGTTATATCAACGGTGCACTCGCTCTTTTCCTCGGGCGCCTTGCCCTGCTCGGTCAAAATTACGTTTTTGAGTATGTCCATGTAGGTGTCGTAACCGATAGCGCTCATGCTTCCGTGCTGTTTTTCGCCCAGCACACTGCCCGCGCCGCGTATCTCAAGGTCACGCATGGCAATTTTAAGACCCGCGCCGAACTCGGTAAACTCCTTGATGGTGATAAGACGTTTTGTCGCGATCTCAGACGGATTTTTATCCTTCTTATAGGTGAGATATGCATACGCCCGCCTTGACGACCTGCCCACGCGCCCGCGTATCTGATGAAGCTGAGCAAGACCCATTCTGTCCGCATCCTCAATAATAAGCGTGTTTGCAAAGCTTACGTCGATACCCGTTTCAATAATAGTGGTGCAAAGCAGGATATCAACCTTGTGCTCGCACACCGCCTGCCACGCGTTTTCGATCTCGTTTGCGGTCATTTTTCCGTGCGCAACCATGATTCGCGCATCAGGGATAGCAAGCGTTATGCGCTCTGCCACGTGGTCAAGCGCCTCAATATCGTTTTTAAGATAGAATACACAGCCGTTTCTTCGCATCTCGCGCTGTATTGCCTGCATCACTATCGCAAAATCATACTCCAGTACGTATGTCATAACAGGCAATCTGTCTGACGGCGCCTCTTCAATAATAGAAATGTCGCGTATGCCCGACATCGCCATGTTGAGCGTTCGCGGAATGGGTGTCGCGCTCATTGTGAGCACGTCTACACCTATTGCCATTTCCTTTATCTTTTCCTTGTGCTTAACGCCAAAACGCTGTTCCTCGTCAACGATAAGAAGACCGAGGTCTTTGAATTTAATATCCTTTTGTATAATACGGTGTGTGCCGATAACGATGTCGACCCCACCCTTTTTTATGCTCTCTACCGTGCGGTTCTGCTCTGCCTTTGACTTGAATCGTGACATTACCGCAACCGTTATCGGAAATCCCTTAAAACGTTCAAGCACGGTATTGTAATGCTGACTTGCAAGAATGGTTGTAGGCACAAGAATTGCCACCTGCTTGCCGTCCATGACTGCCTTGAACGCGGCACGGAGCGCGACCTCGGTTTTTCCCACACCCACGTCACCGCAAAGCAGTCTGTCCATGGGGTATGGCTTTTCCATATCGGCTTTTATCTCGTGTGCGCATTGGATCTGGTCTTCCGTCTCCTCATACTCAAAGCGCTCCTCAAACTCGCGTTGCCAGTCGGTGTCGGGCGAGAACGCGTGTCCGTCGGCATTAAGCCTTTTTGCGTACAATTCGATAAGCTCGCGCGCAAGAACCTCCGACTCCTTTTTGACCTTCGCCTTTGCCTTTTCCCATGCGCCCGAACCGAGACGTGTGAGCTTGACTTTAGCGGTGTCACCGCCGATGTATTTCGCAATAAGGTCAAGCTGAGGTGCGGGAACGTACAGCGTGTCGCCCTTGTCGTAGCCGATTACGATGTAGTCCTTTGTAACGCCCTGCACGCTCATCTGCTTTATACCGCGGTAGACGCCGATGCCGTGTGATACGTGTACCACAAGGTCACCCACCTCGATATCGTCAAAGCTTTTTATCTTTTCGCCCTGTGGCTTTGGCTTACGCTTTTTGCCTGCCTTTCTGCCTGCGCTGTCGGAAATTATTACAAGCTTCGGCTCTTTAAGTACCGCAGACACGGGCAGATGCACGCTTGTGATAAAAACTGCGTTTTTTGTGGGGCTTTCGGTTGATACCGCAAGGTCACAGCCGATAAGCGTTGCCTTTATCTTTTCAAGTCTGTCACCGTCGCGTGCGGTGATTATCGGCATGTAGCCGTCCTTCATCCACTCTTTAAGCTCGTCAGCAGAACTTTCGCCCGCATATTCGGGTACGTTTTGCAAGCCGAGTCCCACCTCGGTCAGCGCCGATAACTTCATTGACGCAGTCGGCGGTAGTGCGGAGAAAAGATAGGTGTTTTTTTCAAAATGCGATATCAGCGCATCGTACCCTAAATAAAACTCACCCTCTGCAATATACTTGCCGTGGCTTATGCTGTGCTCGGTGTTTTGCGCAAACTGCCAGTCAATAAACTCATAGCGCGATTTGATACCGCTTATCTCGTTTACAAATATAAGCGGGTCGTTTATATAATCAAAAAGCGTAAATATCTTGGGATATATGTGCGGGATATACTTGTCTGTCGCAACGCTAAGCCCGTTTTCAAGCGCCTCGATATCTGCGTTTATATCGTGATGTTCGGGAAGGCTTTTAAGTATCTTTAAAAGTGATGAGGAATTTGCATACGCCATATTGCCCTGCGGTGTTATGCGTATTGATTCGCAAGGGTCGGTGCGCCGCTGTGACAGTACGTCAAAATAACTCATGCGCTCAATGTCGGTATCAAAAAACTCAATACGGACAGGCGTGTCGGTGCCGACTGCAAACACGTCCACAATATCACCGCGGCGGGAAAATGACCCCGCACCCTCGACCATGTCAAACATGGAGTAACCGCCC
Organism: Eubacteriales bacterium; assembly: GCA_045544795.1. Taxonomy (GTDB): domain Bacteria; phylum Bacillota; class Clostridia; order Oscillospirales; family QAKW01; genus RGIG9041. The sequence continues at coordinate 1,213 of JAZPZR010000042.1, read as the reverse complement.
TTTATCAGCGTGTCGCAAAGCTTATCAATGTCAATGCTGTCGCCGACAGACAGGTTTATCACCTTCGGTGCGCCGTCGGGTGAGGGGAGGGGCATGCAGAGCGCGTCGACCGTCGTGATTACGATATCGTAATCGCCCGACAGTATGATATCAAGCATAGCGCCCGTCGTGTCGGTGTTCACTCCCGCGCCGTCAAAGTTAAAGTCGCGGTCAAATATGAGCGGCTGTTTTTTGCAAAAAAGCGCAGCAAAAAGAGAGGATATTTCCGAAAGGTCGCAGGTGTTGTCTGCAACAAATATCCCCTTTTTATTATATTTTTTGGTAAGAAGGTAACTGCAAAGAGCAGCGCCCTTTGCGTCTGCGCCGTAGCATGCGGCAGGCAGACTTGCAGGCGGGGGAAGCCCCATATCGCCCGCGTAGGAGTAAAGATCAAATTCAGCCATTGTACCTGTTTTGCGCCTTTGCAACCTCGCCGTCAAACAGCATTTCACAAATGTCGCCCGTCTTTTTGGCGGCTGTCGCTATCGCCTTTAAATCCTCGTCGGTAAACTTGCCGAGCACCCAGTCCTTGAGGTCGTATTCGGGATGAGGTTTTTTGCCCACACCTATCTTGATGCGTAAAAACTGCTCGGAATTTAAGTTTTTGATAATGTCCCACACGCCGTTGTGACCGCCGTCAGACCCCTTGGGTCGAATACGTATCTTGCCGACGTCGAGTGACACGTCATCGTATATTATAATTATATTTTCGACAGGTATCTTATAAAACCTCATTACCTCTGCAATTGCAGTACCGCTTAAATTCATAAAGGTCTGCGGTTTTACGATAAACACCTCGCGCCCGTCCTTTTCGCCCTTGTATAAAAGCGCGTTTGCTTTACAACTCGTCTCTCTTGCGCCGTAATAGCCTATAAGCTCGTCTGCGCATATAAAGCCTGCGTTGTGACGGGTCTTTTCATACAGCACTCCCGGATTTCCAAGCCCCGCAATAAGATATCTTTCCTTACTTTTAAAAAACATAGCTTCACCTGTAAAGCCTCCCAAGTCTTTTGGGAGGGGGATTGTTTTGTTCCATATTTATCAAAATATTGTACCACACCGACCGTCAATTGTCAATTTAACAATGATATCAAATTTTGGTTTGTAGAAGAAGGCTCCCTTGTAAAGGGAGCTGTCACCGTAGGTGACTGAGGGATTGTCATAAATACGAAAA
>JAZPZR010000041.1:0-4322 GCA_045544795.1 Eubacteriales bacterium | reverse complement strand
GTAAGACCACGCTTCTTAACATAATCGGCGGTCTTGACCGCTATGACGAGGGTGACCTCAACATATGCGGTAAATCAACAAAGCAGTTCCGCGACAGCGACTGGGATAATTACAGAAACCGCCGTGTCGGCTTTGTATTTCAGAATTACAATCTCATTCCGCATCAGAACGTGCTTGCAAACGTTGAACTTGCGCTGACGCTTTCGGGTGTGTCAAAGGCGGAAAGACGCCGCCGCGCAGTCGAGGCGCTTACTAAGGTAGGACTTGCCGACCAGCTTAAGAAAAAGCCCAATCAGATGTCGGGCGGACAGATGCAGCGTGTCGCGATCGCGCGTGCGCTTGTAAACAACCCTGAAATACTGCTTGCAGACGAGCCGACGGGCGCGCTTGATTCGGAGACGTCGGTACAGATAATGGAGCTTTTAAAAGAGGTTGCCCGCGACAGACTTGTCATAATGGTCACGCACAACCCCGATCTCGCGACAGAGTATTCTACACGTATAATAAAACTTCTTGACGGTAGAGTCACAGACGACAGCGATCCGTACGACGCGTCGGAAGAGGCGAAGGAAAACGAAAAGCCCGCCTCAAAACGTAAAAAGAAAAAGCCGTCCATGTCATTTTTTACCGCGCTTTCACTTTCGTTCAACAACCTGCTCACCAAAAAGGCGCGTACCATCATGACGTCCTTTGCAGGCTCTATCGGTATTATCGGTATTGCACTTATCCTGTCGGTATCGACAGGTGTTCAGGCATATATTGACAGCATTGAAAACAGCACCATGTCGTCATACCCCATCACCATCAATGAAACGACGATGGATTCGACCGCAATGATGGCGTCTTTCATGTCAACAAACAACAATGACACGGATGAAGAGAAAAAAGAGGATCACATCTACTCAAACAACGTAATGGTGCAAATGATGGAGACAATGACCTCAGGCATTACTTCAAACAACCTCACCGCCTTTATGGAGTACATTGAAAATCACGAAACCTTAAAGGATTACACAAACGATATCAAGTATTCCTATATACCCAAGCTCAATATCTATAAGGATAACGGCGACGGCACCTATAAAAAAGGACTTTCGAACATATTCGACCTGTACGAAGCAATAGGCATGCCGATGGGCGAATCTGACAGTATGCAGATGATGGGAAGTGCTTCGGGAGTGTGGACCGAGCTTGTGGGTGACAGTGATTATATCAAAGAAAACTACGACCTTGTATACGGCGATTACCCCAAAGACCCGACAGACGTTATTCTTATCGTAAGCGAAGATCTTCAGGTGACAGACTACACGCTTTATTCTCTCGGCATCTGCGACACCGAAGATCTTAAGGAGTATTTTTCACACGCACAGCAGGCGCTCATTGACGGCACCGAAAACACATATAAGATCGACAGTCCCGTAAGCTTCAGTTACGAGGATTTATGCGGTACCGACTTCCGTCTGCTTACAAATGCGGATTTCTACTCATATGACGAAGAAACCAAAAAGATCACCGAGTGTGACGAAATTGCCGTAACACAAAAGCTTGACGATGCAGTTAAAATTGACGTTGTAGGCATCGTAAAGCCGTCGGAGACGTCAAATGAATCGGGCATCGGTACTATCGGCTATACAAGAGAGCTTATGGACCTTCTTATTGAGCGTGTTAACGACAACCCCGCCGTAAAAGCGCAGGTTGAAGCAAAGGAAACCGACCTGTTTTCAGGTCTCACCTTCGGCAAAAAGGAATATACCGTTGACGAGATACGCGCATTTCTCGCATCAGACCCTGCATACGCGCAGTATGCCGCAATGCCCGACGCGATGCTTTTGCAGTACGCTTCATCCATGATGTCGACAAATGCGACCTACGAGTCAAATCTTGACAAGCTCGGCTACGTTGATATCGAAAAACCAAACTATATCAACATCTACCCCAAGGACTTTGAGTCAAAGGATGCAATTGCAGACATTATCGAAGAATACAACGAAAAAGTATCAGAGGCTGACCGCATCACATATACCGATACCGTTGCGATGCTTATGAGCTCTGTTACAACCATCGTAAACGCTATTTCCTACGTGCTTATTGCATTCGTCGCAATATCACTTGTCGTTTCCTCTATAATGATAGGTATCATCACCTATATTTCGGTGCTTGAGCGTACAAAGGAGATAGGAATCCTGCGTGCGATAGGCGCGTCAAAGCGTGATATTTCAAACGTATTCAATGCTGAAACGACCATCGTCGGCTTTACTGCGGGTGCTATCGGCATCGGTGTTACGCTGTTGCTTTTGATCCCGATAAACGCTATACTTTATGCACTTACCGATATATCAATGCTGCGCGCACAGCTTCCGCTCGGCGGCGCGATAATTCTTATCGTAATAAGCGTGCTTCTCACTCTTATCGCGGGACTTTTCCCCTCACGCGTGGCGGCAAAGCGCGACCCTGTCGAAGCACTGCGTACAGAATAAAATGTTCGGATATATCGCAACTGACAGCACAAAGCTTGATAAGGCGCAAAAAAAGCAGTACCGCAGGCTTTACTGCGGTCTCTGTCATGCGCTCGGCGACCGCTACGGCTTTTTTTCGAGGGCGCTGCTCTCCTTTGACACCGCGTTTTTGCTGATGCTTCTGGAAAGGCAGGGCCGCTGTACAATAAAAAGCAGGCGCTGTCCCTATAAATTTTCAAAAAAGTGCGAGGGTGTCTGTTCGGAAAATGCCGATTACTGCGCCGACGTCACAATGCTTCTTGCATATCTTAAGCTGCAAGACGACGTGAAGGACGACAACTCATTAAAGGCAAAGCTTTTACTCCGCTTTTTTAAAAAGCAGTATAAAAAGGCAAAGCGCCTTCGCCCACAGCTTGAAACAAAACTGCGGCAGTTTCTTGACGAGCTTTCGCTTGTTGAAAAGCAAAACGAGACCAATCCCGACATTCCCGCAAACATATTTGCAAGACTGCTTGCCGAATTATTCGGTAAGGATAAAGAGCTTTATCAGACAGGCTATCTTCTGGGAAGATTTATCTATCTTGCAGATGCCTGCTGTGATTTTAAAAAAGACCTGAAAAAAGGGCGGTATAACCCGCTTATCCGCTACAGACAGTCAGACTTTTACAGCATGCTTGCGCGGGAGCTCGGCGCGGTCTGTGACGAGATCTCAAAGCTACAAATAAATGCATACCGTGATATTATTGATAACGTACTTTATCACGGTGTGTGGATAAAAATAAACTTGAAGGGGATTTATGATACAGGATCCGTATAAGGTGCTCGGCGTATCGCGCGATGCGACTGAGCAGGAAATTACGCAGGCATACAGAAAGCTTGCTAAAAAATACCATCCCGACTTAAACCCGGGTGACACCGAGGCGGAAAAGCGGATGATGGAAATAAACGAAGCGTACGACATGATAAAAAAAGGCGGAAACGGTTATTCAGACTACGACCGCAGATCAAGCTACAACCGTTCCGGATACAGCCGTGCGGGGCTTTCACCGCTTGATTCTGCCGAGGCTTATCTGCGCAACGGAATGTACGAGCAGGCGATGTATATCCTGAATAACGTTTACGACCGTACTGCGCGCTGGTATTATCTGTCGGCTATTGCAAACGCATACGCGGGCAATATCGTGACAGCCGTGAAATACGCAGAAACGGCGCAGGAGATGGAGCCGCACAATCAGACATACCGACTGCTTGTGGAGCGTCTCAAGTCAGGCGAGACTACATACTTCGGCAGACGCGGTTTTTCAGGACCTATCTCCACTTTTTCAAGAGTGTTCATGATATTCGCGCTTATGTATTTTTGTCTTTGCAGAAGGTTTTTCTGCTGTTAAAAGAGGAGTAAAACATGAAATTCCGAGATAGAATCGCCCGATTTATGTATGGCAGGTACGGCGTTGACAACCTGTACCACGGACTTATTGCGCTGTACTTTATACTTTTTATAGTCCAGATAATAGCAGACAAATGGTGGATAGCAGTTCCGATGTGGCTTTGTCTGATAATTGCGTTTTTAAGACTTATGTCAAAAAACCACGTCGCACGCGCAAGAGAAAACCGCATATTTTTAAAATTTATAAACCCGATAAAAGCGTTTTTCACCACTAATTTTGTAAGGATACGCGATATCCGTACAAAGCGGTACCGCACCTGCAAAAACTGTAAAGCGGTGTTAAGACTGCCGATTAAAAAAGGCACCCACAACGTAAGATGCCCCAAATGCTCAAAAGAGTTTAAAGTTAAAATACTATTTTAAAAGGAGAGGAAAAACCTCTCCTTTTTTTCAAACGATAAATTGCGGTTTATCGGGAT
>JAZPZR010000040.1:0-4120 GCA_045544795.1 Eubacteriales bacterium | reverse complement strand
ATAACTATATTATTATATCAGCACTTATGTGGTCGGTGCTTGCAACGGTTCATATTACATTTCTTTATTTTAAAATTGACGTGTCACTTGTATATCTATTAGGAGTTGCCGGTCAGTTTGTAGTGGTTCTCTGGTCTTTTATAAATAAACCTAAAAAATAAAATTTAAGCCCCTGCTTTGTCAATAAAAGCGGGGCTTTTTTATTGATTCTACAATACGGAGAGTTAAAAAAACACAACTCTACGGAGCAAAACCCGATGAGTAGACACCTCCTCTTTATGTTTAGGTTTACCGTTTTACTTGCTTTAGGTATAATTTTCATGTATTGATTGAAAATTAACCAAAAGGAGTAAAGAATGTTACAGGAAATACCGATTTTCTTTTCAACAGATGATAATTATATCCCGTATCTTGACGTTGCTATTTCCTCACTAATTGATAATGCATCTAAAGAATACCGTTACAGAATTGTTGTTTTAAATACGGGACTTGAGTCTGAAAACGTCAACAAGATCAAACTCAACGAGCGCGAAGGCTTTAAAATAGATTTTATAGATATTTCGGACAACCTGAAAAAAATTATGTCGTATTTTAAAAACGTCTATCATTTTTCTATAGTAACGTATTATAGGCTTTTTATCGCATCACTGTTTCCGGATTATGAAAAAATCATTTATCTTGATTGTGATCTTGTTGTGCTTGGAGATATATCAACGTTATATAATACGTCGATTGGCGAATGCATTGTAGGAGCTGTTCCCGATCAACACGTACAGAGCACACGCGAATTCCGTGATTACGCAAAGATAGCAATTGATGTTGATCCTGACGATTATTTCAATGCGGGTGTGCTTTTGATAAATTTAAAGGAATTCAGAAACAATAAAATTGAAGAAAAATTTGTTGATTTGATTACAAAGTATGATTTTGATCTTCTTGATCCTGATCAAGCGTATCTTAATTATCTTTGTAAGGATAAAGTTTACCGTCTTTCTAACGGATGGAATAAAGAACCGCTTACGTTTGCTTGTGAGGGTGACAAGAATATTGTTCACTATGCCTTATATAAAAAACCGTGGCAGTATGACGATGTTACAGACGGTGAATATTTTTGGCTTTATGCAAAAAAATCACCGTTTTATAAAAAGATTCTTCAAAACAGAGCTTGCTTTGGAGTTGAAGAAAAAATAAAAAAGGAACAGGACGCAAAGAAAATTATTGAGCATGCAAAAGCTATTACGGCATGTGATTATACTTTTTCAAAAATTATAAGCAGGAGAGACCAATATGGAAAAATCAGCACATAAACTTGAACTGATGAAAAGGATTGCCGACCTTGAGAAAAAACAGTTATGGCATCTTGACGTTGAGGACGATCCTGAGACTTTTCCGCTTATGCCCGATGATATTGATTATCTTAACAGTAAATTTACGAGTAAAATCAAGTGCATTATTGCAAATATAGGTGGAGCGCTTTTCTTTGAAAGAATGATTTCAAAAAAACAACTAATTATAAAAGAGGTTCGTGGAATCGAAAATTTTAAAGCGGTTAAGGGCGGTAAAATTGTTACTTGTAATCATTTCAGCATCGGAGATAACTATGCGGTCTGGGTTGCGCTTCGTAAACATATGAAGGGAAAAATGCTTTATAAAGTCATAAGAGAGGGCAATTACACCAACCCGCCAAAGCCGTTTGGCCTTTTTATGAGGCATTGCAATACTTTGCCGCTTTCAAGTCAGAAATCCACTATGGTAAAATTTTTAAAATCTTTTGCCGAATTGTTGCGCCGCGGAGAAACGATACTCATATACCCTGAGCAGGGGATGTGGTGGAATTATAAAAAGCCGAGGCCGATGCAGGACGGTGCGTTTTCGCTCGCCGTGAAAAACAAGGTGCCCGTTATACCGATATTCATTACAATGGAAGACAGTGATATTCTTGACGCCGACGGATTTTTTGTACAGGAATATACGCTTAATATACTGCCTGCGATTTATCCCGATGACAGTCTTACGTCGACAGAAGCAAAAAAAGATATGAAAAATAAAAATTACGAGGCATGGGTTTCTGTTTATGAAGAATTCTATAAAAAACCTCTTGAGTACGGTGAATTATGAAGCTATATCTTAGTATAATCGGTGTATCAATGTTTTTAATATCATTATTCAATATTATTTTCAATACGGCACCGTGGTACATAATATTATTTTTAGTAATTATTTGTACTGTTTTACAGTTTGCTCTTGATGGTCTGATTGCAATTGTAATAAACAAATTACCCGATAAGCATTTCGGTACTGATAATCCCATTTATACTGTATCGGATGCCGAGAAAAAAATGTACCTTAAACTTCATATCAGAAGGTGGAAAGATAAAGTCTGGGAGCTTGGCGGGCTTGGCGGATTCAGTAAAAAAAGCCTTGTAAAGCCTGATAGCGCAGAATATATTGAAAAATTTATTATTGAGTGCAATAAAGGTGTGCTGACTCACAGACTGTCATATCTGATCGGATTTTTGCCAATGCTGTTTATACCGAATATATGTTCTGTCACAATTGCATTTCCCGTAGCACTTATAAATATGTTTTTAAATATTTTACCGACACTTGTGCTTCGTTATAACACTCCTAAATTAAAGTCTGTACTCAAAAGAATGAAAAGCAGACAATAGTATAAAAACTGTTGAAAAATCATCAGGCGTATATTATTATGTTTATATACTGAATTCCGGGGGGATAATAATGAATACGTTTTTTGATAATTATGATTTGAAGATAGGTGAGGCGATGCCATCACCGTTTATGAATGATAAAGGCGTTTATCAGGACGGCACAACACCTATGTACAGGGATACAGACGGTCGTCTCTGGGCAATAAGCGGACATTCACACATGGGTCATATTGGTGTGTTTTGCGGTACATCACTGGATGATATGGTTGAAATGTGGCCTATTGAAACTAATTTCAGCATCGGTCATGCAGAGTATGCTTTTAACGGTGTGCGTTATCCCGAAGGGATTTTGCCGCGCGGCAGTATGTGGCCGTTCGGTCTGTATATTTGCCCAAACACCCACCGTTTTTTCTGTTGGTTTCATAATGAAACAGGTTGGAACGGACGCGGTACGGCGTATGATGCTTTCGGTATGTGCGAAAAACCGAGGTTTGATTCTGATTTTCGTCACGTCGGTCTTATGCATTCAGATGATGAGGGCAGAACATGGACTTTTGACCGCTGGGTCTTAACGGGTAATGAGGTTGCGTTTACTTCACGCTATAATCCGGGTGCAGGAAATGCTGTAGGTCAGCAAGGTGATATCGTCCGTTTCGGCGCAGGTGACTTTTGTATGTTTATTGAGCCCGACGGTGATTATATTTATATTTTCTATAATATAATCACAATGAATCTTGCCGATGAGACGGGGCGCGTGTGGAAAGATTGTGACGCTTACGTTGCAAGGTGTCGTAAACGTTACGACGGTGTAATGGGGGATTTTGTCAAGTATTATCTCGGTGAGTTTTCCGAAGCGGGCAATCTTGGCAGAGAAACTCTTATCCTAAAGGATGCCTGGCATCCCCGCGTTGTATACAGTGAGCCCCACAAAATGTATATTATGACAAGTAAGCCTATAATTAAGTCAAAGGATATGACGGACGTTCCGGGAATGGACGAAAAACGAAAGGTGATGCAGATTTCCGTTTCAAAGGATATGCTTAATTGGTCAACCCCCGAAATCGTTTACATTGACGGAAAGGTATGGGGCAACCATTACAATGCAATAATATCAGATGATAAAGACGTACAGCCCAATATCCTCGTTTCCGATACCTTTTCTATTCTTAATAATCACAATGGTACAGACGTACTTCGCTATAAAGCACAATTGATTAAAAAATAACGCTAAAATCCCGTTCTGATATGCACCCCAAAAGTTAGACACTTTTGTAGGTGCATATTTATATGGCAAAAAAGGGACAAAATTATAGGAAGCACTCGTCAGAATTCAAATTGAGTGTTATAATGGACATGCGGGAACACCGATTAGGATTATTGGAGACTGCAAAGAAGTACGCAGTAGATCATCATAGTGTGGCACGGTGGGAACGCATATTCTTAGAAGA
>JAZPZR010000039.1:0-3879 GCA_045544795.1 Eubacteriales bacterium | reverse complement strand
GTCTAACACAGGGGACGGTTCTCTGTGTTCGCATATATTGTTTGTTAGAGATGAATATTTTAAATGATTCCTCGTATCATAGGTGTTGACAACACTATCTATTTGTGATATCTTGTCTGTATAAGACGCTTGGTCCGCACGCAGGAGGTTTTTAACAGCCGTATTGCTTAGACCAGGCGTCTTATCTTCTTTGAAATCAATTACGATGGAACACATGACACAGGGGACGGTTCTCTGTGTTCGTTGGTTAAGAACCCGGATATGCCTTTTGATATAGATCTTGCCGGTACACTTCTTATTGAATTTTGATTGTTTTTTAAATCAGTATTGACATTTTCGCCAAAGTTGGATATATTGTTATTAGAAATGTTCGTTCCATACTCGGTGGCAATTGATTCCACTTGGTTACTGGCTCTGGCATTTCTCGCAATAGAAGGTTCCTCTCTATAGCGGCCGGCCATTTGTGTCGTCTGCTCCCTGGATTGTTGAACGCTTCTATTTTTTATTTTAAGCGAGAGCGATGCTCGATAACGTACGGATTAAGTTTTTTGCCACTCGGACGTACTCGTTATCCATGTCAGTCCCGTTTGAGCGCATATACGTAAGTATATCATCAGTTAATGAACCAAGCACTTTATTTTTTGATATATTATCAATCAAGCTGTAGGTGATATTTTTATCAACGATCCGTTGTACACCCAATTGACCGATAACGTCATCAGACATAACCGAATTTATCAATTGCTTATTCTTTACATTGTTTAATAAATCGGGTATACTAATTACAGAAGATGTCTGGGAACCGCCTTTGGCGTAATCCTGGGATGGCTTTAGTCCATCAACATCTTCTTTTTTTATTTTGGAGTGACACAGGGTACGGTTCTCTGTGTTCTCTATTACGCATCAGTATATGACGGGGATTCGCCGTGTGCCGTGGCACACTAACTGCTTGCCGACCCAAATGCTACGCATTTCGGTACCCGTCTTCGCACCATCCACCTACAAAACAGTTCCCCGAACTGTTTTGCTTTACGGTGTCTGCCCTCTCGGGTTCGAATCCCCATGCTTATCACAATAAAAAATAAGAGACACACACTACGGTATGTCTCTTATTTTTTGGCGGAGAGAAGGGGATTCGAACCCCTGAGACGGTATTAGCGCCTACACGATTTCCAATCGTGCGCCTTCGACCAACTCAGCCATCTCTCCATGACCTAAATATTATAATTTGTTTTAGCACTTTTGTCAACACCAATTTTACTTTTTTGCGATTGACAATATTATAATAGGATGTTACAATATTTACCGTTGCAAAAATTGTAGAGGAGAATAGAAAATTGTCTGAAAATAACGAAAACAAAATGGGCGTCATGCCTGTCAATAAACTGCTTATATCCATGTCCCTTCCGCTTATGCTGTCAATGCTTATACAGGCGCTTTATAATATTGTAGACAGTATGTTCGTGTCATGGTATTCGGACAAAGCATTTACCGCTCTGTCACTTGCCTTTCCTGTACAAAACCTTCTCATTGCGATTGCGGTAGGTACAGGCGTCGGTGTAAATGCGCTCCTTTCCCGAAAGCTCGGCGAAAATGACCGTGACGGTGCAAACAAAATTGCGACAAACGGTGTTTTTATAGCAGTTTGCAGCTACGTTGTTTTTCTTATCGCGGGACTTGTTTTTCTCCGTCCGTTTTTTGAGATGCAGACGCAATCAACAGAGATCGTCGACTACGGCGTGCAGTATCTCTCTATCTGTATAATCGGCTCGTTTGCCGTTTTTCTTCAGATTATGTTTGAACGTCTTATGCAATCGACGGGTAAAACTCTTTACGTCATGTACAGCCACTCTATCGGCGCCATAATAAACATAATCCTCGACCCGATTCTTATATTTTCCTGTAAAATGGGCGTGCACGGTGCGGCACTCGCAACCGTTATCGGTCAGATCTGCGGTATGGTGTTCGCCATGATAATGCACCATTATAAAAATACCGAGGTGCGACTTCATTTTAAAAACTTCAGACCGTCGGGCAGAACGGTCGGCGCAATCTATAAGGTTGCGCTTCCTTCGATCGTAATGCAGTCCATCGGCTCTGTCATGGTATTTGCATTCAATGACGTTTTGCTCAAATTCTCCGACGCGGCAGTATCGGTTTTTGGCGTTTATTTCAAGCTTCAGAGCTTTATCTTTATGCCCGTTATCGGTATGAATAACGGTATGGTGCCGATAATAAGCTATAACTACGGCGCAAAAAAACGGAAGAGGATAACCTCGGTGTTGCGGTATGCTTCGGTTTATGCTGTTATTATAATGATAATCGGTATGATAATTTTTCAGGTGTTCCCCGACGCTATTTTTAATGCTTTCAACCCCACTGAGCAGATGCAGGAGATCGGCGCGACTGCGCTCCGTATCATCAGCCTTCACTTTATCCTTGCGGGTGTCAGCATAGTGCTTTCATCTACGTTTCAGGCTTTCGGCCACGCGTGGAAGTCAATGGTGGTTTCAATTGCAAGACAGCTTATCGTTCTTATCCCTGTTGCAATGCTTCTTGCAACCACGGGCAATGTTAATAACGTGTGGTGGTCGTTTGTTGTTGCCGAGGTTGTGTCTCTTGTGCTTTGCATAGTTTTTTATATCGGTCTTTACAATAAAATAATAAAACGCGTTTAATTGTTACAATTTGCGACATACTCTTGGTGTATGATTTTGCTAAAGAGGTGTTGTATGTATGAAACGTTTGGGTAGGTCTGCCATTGGTTTGCTTGTATTTTGTCTTATTACAATTCTGGTGATAAGGACAGGCACGCTGATGGCAGACCCTCTTTTTGAGGACGTGTCCGACCCGCAGAGCGTCGATACGCAAAAGTCGCAGCAAAAATTCAATGCGTTGCTTGTAGGGGTCGATAACAGCGGGGTGCTTGCCGATACAATAATGATAGTAAACGTGAACAAGGAAAACTCGTCTGTAAATCTGCTTTCCGTTCCGCGCGATACCAAAATATATTACAAAGGAAGATACTGTAAAATTAACAGCTGTTACGGTGACGGGATAGATGCGCTTATTGACGAGGTTAAAAAACTGACGGGAGTATACGTAAACTATTATGCCGTCATAACTCCCGATACGCTTTCGACCGTGGTCGATGCGCTCGGCGGTGTGGAGTACACGGTTGAAAAGGATATGTATTACAGCGACCCTGAGCAGAATCTGAAGATCGAACTCAAAAAAGGTAAGCAGACGCTTAACGGTGCGCAGGCAGAACAGTATTGCAGATACAGACAGTATGTAATGGGCGACTATCAGCGTATGCAGGCGCAGCACCGTTTTTTGAAGGCGCTTTTAGAACAAAAGCTTAACGTTAAATATATCCCCAAGGTGTATGCTCTCTATACAGACCTTGAACAAAAAATTAAAACAAACGTATCACTTGCCGATATTGTGTCGAATATAGATGTAATGAAGCTTTTATCCTCCGGCAGCGTAAATTGCTACGATACACCGGGGGAGTATAACGATATGCAAAAGGAAGGTGTATCATATTATATAATAAAAGATAAAAATCTTAATGAACTCAGGGAAATTTGCACAAGGTTTTTTGAAATTTAAACTTTTTCAAAAAAAGTGTTGACAAAGAGGATATGATGTGGTATCCTAATCTAGCGCTCAAAAAAAGAGCGCAGTGAACTTTGAAAATTAAACAGCATCATCAAGGACCCGTTAATTGTTTTAGAATATGGACAATTAACAGATTAAAGAACTTTAAAAAGTCAGTAAGATGTTATGAGTCCGGATTTAGCTTAAAAAGATTTTAGAATATTTTTTTAGAGAGTTTGATCCTGGCTCAGGACGAACGCTGGCGGCGTGCTTAAC